>CALGTP010000276.1 GCA_937902105.1 uncultured Actinomycetes bacterium | reverse complement strand
ACTAGAAAACGGACCGTACCCAACTGTCGTTGAATACTCTGGTTACGCACCGAGTAATCCCAATGACACGACCTTTGGTCAACTTTTTACGACCCTCGGCTACGCCTATGTAGCAGTGAACATGCGTGGTACTGGTTGCTCGGGTGGATCTTTCCGTTACTTCGAAGAGTCCCAACAATTGGATGGCTATGACGCCATTGAGACCATCGCCTCACAGTCCTGGGTGCAGGACAACAAGGTTGGAATGGTGGGAATCAGTTACCCAGGTATCAGCCAACTATTTGTGGCCTCCACACAGCCACCAAGTTTGGCTGCCATCACTCCGTTATCAGTACTTGATGACAGTGCGCGTGCCACCCTCTCCCCAGGTGGGATTCTGAATACCGGCTTCGCCGTGAAGTGGACCAAAGAACGTATGGATAGTGCTGCTATTTATGGTCAGGGCTGGTCAAAGGATATGGCCGATTCGGGTGACTCTGAATGTGCCAACAATCAGCGGATGCGTCTGCAAAATCCCGATCTCATTTCTGAAATCAACGACAACGAGTACTATGTGCCCGAACTTTTGGACAGCATCAACCCGTCCATGTTTGTCGACAAAATCAATGTTCCAGTATTTCTCGCTGGGGCCTGGCAGGACGAGCAGACTGGTGGACATTTCCCCGGATTCCTCGACAAGTTCACGGGTTCACCTCATCTATACGCAACCCTCGTCAATGGTTTGCATACTGAGTCGTTATCTCCTTCAGTTTTCCCTCGTTATGCAGAGTTCTTAAGTTTGTACGTGGCCAAAAAAGTTCCAGACATCGGTCCAGCAATGTTGATTGCAACCGTGCTGACTCCAAGCATCTGGGGTGCGATGACACCGATCGTTCAAGGAAATCGTTTCGCTGGCATGACCTATGACGAGGCTCTTGCAATTTTTGAGAGCGAACCATCTGTGCGCGTCTTGTTCGAACAAGGTGCCGCTGACGGTCAGGCATTTGCTTCGCCCCTTAATCGTTGGCAGGCAGAATTCAGTGCCTGGCCGATTCCCGAAGCACAGGCCACACGCTTCAACTTCGGTGACAACGGGACTCTCGCTCAAGGGGCGAGTGGAACTGGAAGCACCTCCTATACCGCTGACCCAAGTGCGACACCAGAGCGATTCTTTGAAGGATCTGGCGGCGATATTTGGAAATCTGATGTGAAATGGAATTGGGTGCGTAATCCGCAAGGTACTGCTGCGGTGTTTACGACCGAACTTCTGACCGAGGATATGGTCATTGTTGGACCCGGTTCTGCGGATCTTTGGATTTCATCGGATGCTGTTGACACCGATCTTGAAGTCACGATCAGTGAAGTCCGTCCTGATGAATCAGGAACCGAGACGGAAACATATGTGCAAAGCGGTTGGTTGCGTGCCAGTCATCGTGCACTCGACGAATCATCGGCCACCGAACTACGTCCGACCCACACCAATTTCGAGTCTGATGCCCAACCGTTGGTTCCAGGTGAGGTCACACTGGTGCGACTTGAGATGTTCCCCGTTGCTCATCCGTTCCGCGCTGGTTCCAAGATTCGCATCAGCATTGACGCACCTGGCGGCAACCGACCTGAATGGATTTTCCGAACTATCAGCAAGGGCGAAAAAGTGACCATCTGGCACGATGCCGAACATCCGTCATCCATTGTCTTGTCGGTCGTTCCTGGTCTTGACGTTCCACCAGGGGTAGCCGCATGTGGTTCATTGCGTGGGCAACCCTGCAGAATCAATTAAATCTCGGGACTAAACCCGTTTTTTAATCTTCAACAACAGACAGAGTCAGCAAAATTTCGCCTGACTCATGCGACTCCAGTTCAAAGTCGCCCAACTTGTCGGCGATGAAATCAAAAGTGACCTCATCACCCATGAGTTCAATGTCATAACCATGAAGATGGAATTCTCGTTCTGTTTCACTGAACACCTGAATCACAACTGGACTGCCTAAGGCCACTGACGCAACTTCGGGGACGCCCGCATCAGCGTCGATCTCGATCGCCACTGATTCAGTGGATGGTGTTCCCGATTCGGGAGTCTCTTTACTTGCGGTACTTGTTGGGGCGCTAGTGCTCGCTGGGTCGGTGGGCGTTTGCGTCATTGCCTCAGTGATGGGCGGGTTGCTCGCAGGTGAAGTCAAACCTTCACTTGAGCAGGCAACAACGCCAACAAGGGAGGCGACTAAACCAACGAACAAGCCAGGACGAGAATAAATCTTCATCATGTTTCAGAACCGGCGGTCGTTCGTCTTCTTTTTTTCTGGGGCACGGAAAGGCGCCTCAATGAGCATTTCAAAGCGAGCATCATCAGGCTGATTCGGTTCATTCAAGCGCTGCAAGAAGGTTTTCAGGGCAGCTCGCGCTCCAATAACGTGCTCGCCCTTGATACCAACTGAACGACTGAGGGCATCTTTTGCCTTAGCCACTCGCTCTTTACGAACATTCTTTTCTTCCTCAGTTCGAGCTTGAGGAACCTTGCTTGTCTTGGCTGCCTTAGCAGCCAATCTGCGGGCCTCAGATTCTTGAAGCGGGGTGAGTTTCGGTGCGTTAGCCATGAGGTAATCCTACGAGAAAGATGGATGAATGGTGAATGGAAAATGAAAGTAGTGCCCGGGATGGGACTCGAACCCATACTCCCTTGTAAGAGAAGGGGGGTTTAAGCCCCCCGCGTCTGCCATTCCGCCACCCGGGCACG
>CALGTP010000275.1 GCA_937902105.1 uncultured Actinomycetes bacterium | reverse complement strand
CGTCTGAGGGATCCCACGTGTCCTCAGTCTCCCCTGGCTCGTTTTCGCTTTCGTCTCGTAGTGTGCTGGTGCTCGATGGTGTTTTCGTCTCCCACCAGATGTCCTTATTTTTTGAGGCTTTAGGGAAGAAGGTGGGCGCCGCTACTGCTGGGAGTCCATGTAGTCCTTCCACCTGCCAGACCCGCTTAATTGTTTGCAGGATGTGCCTTGTGGGGGTGAAGATATTGGCTGTCTCTAGCTGCCGTTGGGATTTACAAGAGTCGTAGATTTTTTGTAGTGTTTCCGATGTTAGTCCCCATTTCGCTCTTAGGGCGTTCCACGTTCCGCTGGCTATGGTCCATCCCCGATCGGGGTGGGCTAGGGTGGTCAATCCTTCATGTGTAATGATGGTTGAGACCTGTATGTGTTCTTCCCATCGTAGGGATTTTTGTTGGATTTGAACCCAGCCCAACCCGTTGTCGGATGTTGGGAGAGGTTCCTTTAGAGATCCTTCTCGGAGTGTGATTCTAGTGTTAGAGTCCGTGATTCGAGGCGGGTGGTCTGCCATGAGTGGGGGTGGGTCATGGTCCCAGAGTACTGATGGTGGTGAGGGCTCTATGGGGGCTGTCCAGGTTCCCGACACATGCTTATGTGACCATTCGTTCTCCAGGTCTATGGCTGCTTGCGCCAGTGGGGAAGGCTGTGTCCCTGTAGAGGTGAGATCTGCTTGCCATTCAGCGATGAACTCGGAGATGGCTGGATGTAGGTATCGTGCTGTGGTTCTCCCCATCTGTGCGTCTCTGATGTTGGTGACTTCGTCCACGTCTCTTTCAAGCGGGAATCCTGTTTGTGATGTCGTCATCCATATCGTTTGGTCTTTTGTGGTTTGCTGGAGCGTAATGGCTTTCCGCAATTCCCTGGGGTTGAGAATGACGGTTTCACCACCTCCCCCCCCAGCCCGTCTTGGGTCAGCTGATGTACATAGGTAACCTTCTTGCATTTCGCCCGAGTCCTCTTCCGAGTCTTCTTCCGAGTCCTCTTCCATTTTGGAATCATCTGGGAGCTCTGTGTAGTTGTGGGTCGGTCCGGACCTCGAGGGCCTGTCGTTAGTTGGCTCTGGGTGTTTCTTCTGGCTTTTGCCTTGGGCTTTCTTCGAGCCTGCGTATTTCCTTTTGCTGGTTTTTGCCGGGCACTTCGGGCATCGTTCCGCGTCCTGGTGGTCCTTGCCCCACCTGTTCCTGCATGAACTGCACCCTTGATACCACATTTCGCTTGATACTGTATACCACCATCCCGGTTCCTCCGGTCCTAGTGTGTCCTGCAGGGCTGGCCACCAGTCTCTGGGGATGAGGAGTATGTCCTGGTGGTGCTGGAGTGATTTTACCATTTTACCGATTGGCAATGCTAGAAGTGTCTCCGCTCGGGTCTTTTGGTTTTTGTTACTCCAACCCCTGACCACCACTTGGAACCGAATGTTTGGGTCCGTCTGTGGGTCTGTGTCTTCGTCTTCCGTTTCTGCTTTTCTTGGGTTCGATCCCATTCCTGTGATGCGTTCGACAAAGTGTAAGCCCTGTACGTGTAGGTTGGCAGATGGGGTGTCAGTTCTCGGCGTGTCGGGGGCCAGGGTGTTGATCTCCTGACATGTGGGGCATGGAGTCTTTGAGGCCTTGCAAGTTGTAATACCACATCTTGGGCGGTGACAGGTATTGCATGTGGCCATGTGCCGTACTTGGCAGGTTGGGCATTCTGAGTGGTTTTTGTTTGTATGGTTGTCTCGTGCGAGAGAGAGGCGCCATGATCGGATGGTGTCTCCGGTCACCTTTTGATCTTGTTTTATGTGGGCCGTTAGATGGTGCCATACTGTTTGTAATCCTGGTACCAAATGTATTGAGAGGTCCCCTCCTTGGGATTGCTCCTCCTTCCATAGTTCTTCCGTGAGAGTCTCGATCAGCCATGGTAGAGGAGTGTCCTGGCTCATTATGTGTTTTATGTCTTCTAGCTCTTCCAGTAGGGTAGCTTCGGAAGATTCGTGAATGAGGTTTTGTATTAGTCTACCGATGTCTTTGGAGGGGGTGGGTACGGTTTGTTGGATTCCTTGCCGTGCCAAGATTTCGGCAGAGGAGGTCCAGGATTGGTCGTTCTCCTGGGGGTCCTTGTTGGCTAGCAGG
>CALGTP010000274.1 GCA_937902105.1 uncultured Actinomycetes bacterium | reverse complement strand
CTATAAATTGTAGCTTAGTAACAACATAATTTCCAACAAATCAGAATCCCAATTACAAATGGCTTCCCGGTAGCATCGAGTCCAACACTGACTGACCACAAATCAAAGAGCTTTAGGGTGTACACACGCTAGACCAATGGTCCACATCATTGTAGCAGTTGGCATATGCATTGCGTTTCCTACTAGAAAACTTAGTTCGGTGGCTGACATGCGTGCTATTTCATCACTGCCACAAGCAGCTGCAAGGGCCCAGTGAGATGGATACCCCATCAAAGCAAGCCGTTCGCTGGACGTCAAACACCGCCTCAAACTTGGGTAATAAGTTCGTGCTGAATTCCTACGGAGTGTAGGAATTTGTCCTGAGGGTACAGACCAAGACACACGGTTCTCAGGGTTGTCCACGAGGTTGTAGACTAAGTCCTTGTCTAATTCGGGCCGCCGCCCTGTCCTTACCATGTACATAGTATTGAGGTGATGGACGTATCGTTGCTCAGCGAGGCTGAGTGTGTAGTACAAGTCCGGAGGGAGAGAGTGAATACTCACTTCTTTGCCCCTGACCTGGCAGATCTTGATTTCTTCAGCCCTGATTTCTGCAGGTTCCGCAAACACGGCGTCCTTTGGCATCAACTGAGATGCCAGCTGCTGCTTGACGTAATCGAAGAGCACGTAGGGGTCAGAGCGGATCTCAGCTGTTGTCCTGTTCACACAAATGAGATACTGCCGCGCGCGCTCAATCAAAGGAAACCCACTGTCAGCAGGTGAGACATCGAACTGACACACGCTGAAAGTGCGAAGGTGCCACCTGGCAAACCAGACAAAGAAACCAGGTACGTTCTCGTGCATCAGCATCTTAGTGCCCCACCAAACATGGAAACGAGCCCAGGTGGCAAAGGTAACCACAGTTTTCCCATCCAGCCTCCCCAGCTTCCCACAAGCAGACCAATCCCAGCAGGGACTGCCACTACCATCAGCATCAGGACCTTGGAGCGGACAAAGTGCACTGTGCCGGATGCAATGAGCAGTTGGAACAATCATAGCTGTGTTCCTCACGAACGTACATTTTTCCATACTCGTGAAGTCGTCGCCTTTGACAATGGCACTGGCTGTAGAGATGTCCAAGACGTCCGGGAAGAAGTGTGTCTCTGGGAACTTTGACATTGCGAACTGCTGGCTACGAGCGTCACTGTCCTTGGTTGCAAACTTGTGGATATAATCCCTACTTGCCTTATCAATTAAAATCAAGGTTTAAGACCAGCGCAGCCAAACGACCTACGATATCAACAACTAAGCAGCAATCACACATGGACAGAGGTTTCCATAGAAGTACCACTCCATGCCTCGCAAAGGGCTTCTTCATCAATTCAAACCCGGTCTCAAGAGTCCCAGCACCACTGAAGAAAGAAGACATACTCTTGCCCTGGACAAGTAGAGATTCCTGCCATGCAGGCGCAAACTGAAAAATGGAGTCAATTGTGTTTTCCAGTAGAACAGCTATATCGCAAACATAAGTTATAGCAGAATTCAATCTTGAATGTTTGCCCCATCCTGACCTGAAGCTTCTGCACGCCAAGCTTCTCCACGATGGCATCAGCCAGCTTATCTGGCCACTTGAAGCTGTCGAGGTACTGCTCTGTGACCCTGTGCCTGACCTGAGGAATGAACGGCGCAGGTTGCTGGAGCTGGATTTGGATCAAACGGTCTCGGCGACGTTCATCGTCGTATGGACCATGGAAACGTTTTGGCGCGCAATACGTTGGTGCATGGGGGAGCGAAGCAAGTCCAGCAGCAAGACCGCAGGCTAGAGGGCGACTGGCACGAGACCACCACTGCATCTCTGCGTGCTGCTGATTAGTCTAGGTTTGACCAAAATGAGCTTGAGAAAACGGCTACGGATGTAATCTAAATCTGGTTTGCTCAAGGCTATGAATAGAAGCAAGCAGGCAGAAACGATGTCAAATAAATACAAATAGAAAGAAGAACAAACCACTGGGACACCACAAATTGAATAAGACTCGCACTGTCACAAATCCCCCCCCCCCAAACAAAACACCTCACTGGGACCTTGCAGCTGCTCGTGGGTAATATATACTAAGATGTGCATGCATGCTCACACACACATAAACATATTGTCCGAATAACATGACCGAGTATCTCTGACATAATATGTTCAGCTGCGACTTGAAAAGCGGAGGGGCGCACCTGAAATGCCGGATATCCACCTAAATGGTATTTTGGGAGGTACGCATGGTACAAGTTGCCTTTGTATTGTCCGACCTAGGCCGGTTGTCACTATAAAGTAGCAGCTGATCGAAGTGACAAACTACCCAACATAACCAACATGCAACATAACACAAGAAGAAAAACTAGATCAGCTGAAAATCCTTACCACCATCCCAACTCATAACGATTGTTCCGGCACTCTCAAACTCAAGTCTCAGTCGGCGAAAGAATCGATAGCTTTGGTCCTCATACACGTTTGCTTACATGAAAAAACAACTAGTTCTTAGATCAATCAATAAGCCTAAAACCCAACTAAATAACTTCAGTGGTAGACTAGAAACGAAAAACACAGGAAGGTCCTTAAGTGCTCTGCTATCGGATGTAAATGTCTTTGTAGAATTAACAATCCGTCTAGATTTGCGTGGTCCCATTG
>CALGTP010000273.1 GCA_937902105.1 uncultured Actinomycetes bacterium | reverse complement strand
TATATATATATATGTGTCAACGTTTATACACATGCATACTGTCAAACACGTTCAAAACGAAACCAACTTCCAAGAGTGACTGATAGCTACAGCTTAGGCAAGCTCAGCGACGATGAGTCGGAGAGCCTTCCAGAAAAAGAGCGTGTCAAGGCCCTGGCAGTGGCAGAAGCGGCACTTGCAAACACACCTGAGGCCGACGGCAAGGGCTCTTCTGACAAGGATGCTGACAAAATTACTTCAACTTCGCACAGGAATGAGTACATGGCCTTCTCTCGGTCCCCTGTATATATAATTTAGTGACAGAGTAAGTAACCACGTGATGAGCGCAATGCCTGCACATATTTCGATAGGGCGTACTTCAAATTATGTTTGGACAAGAGAGGCCCCTACATGGCCCAACAAACAAAAACACACGCTTTCCTTTTTGTTTACTCCTAACTAACAAGCCTCGCACCGTTTCTTATAGGGGGTGCTGCAAATCTCAGGTGGGTACGGAACAAAAACAGGTTTCCGGACGACATGGCCGACCAGCTGAAAAGTGTGGACATGGGTTGTGTTTAAAATGCAAGGCCAAATAATTTAAGGCAGTTAGCGTTTGCTCCTTGAACGGACAAGTTTCAGTGTAGACTTGCAAGCGTACAACAACAAACATGAGAGTGATAGGTCGGGTGAGTTGGCCTGTGCTACGGTAGCTAGTCTGATGTTGGGTTAAAAGGTTTGTGACAGAGACGGGTAAGATGGGAATGTGGTACACAGACACAGAGTAGCCGAAAGACGAGTTAGACAAAGATGGGTTGGACGGAGACAACTTAGACAGAGACGGCTTAGACAGAGATGGCTTAGACAGAGAGGGAGTCGACAAAGTCGGGTTCGACAGAGACGGGTTGGACAGTGATTAGACAGAGATGGTTTAGACGGGAATGGGATAGATACACAGAGTAGCCAAAGACGGGTTAGACAAAAACCGGTTAGACGAACACGAAATCTATAGGATCTCAGAATTGTGAACGGAATAGTTGGGCTATGTGAGGCAACAAGGCTTGACGAGTAAATCGTGCAAGCGACACAGCTGGCCAGCAATGATATGAATCACACAAAGCACACAAGACTTGAAGTAACATCATGCCCACCTTCATCAATCGTAGCATGATAGGAAATCGTTTCAACACCTGCATTTGTTTTAATCAACACTATGTTGGCAAGTTGTCCATTCAGGAGTTGTGACCGTAAGCATCACTGAGCCCTGTTCTGAGGAAGGAAGAAAAAACCTCTTCAAAACCTATGTGGAGAAGGACGGAAATACGGACGAACTCATAGCCCAGATCAAGCAGGACAAAATTGAGACTCAGCAAAGCAAGGCGGGAAGCCTCTAGCATCCAACAGTACAAATAAAGCGAACGGGGGTTTGCCTAGGAATCGGGAAATTGGAACCTTAACTTGGAAACCTTACAAAGCCTCTTCTCGCGGTCGGCTTGCTTTCGACCTGTTACCATCCCAACTGCTATCTAACAGTCCCCACCCTACCCATATAACAGAACACCCTGCAAGGTTAAGATGGGGTTCAGAGGCCAGAAATGGTTAGAGGACAAATATGGTGCGACGAAGGCAAAGAAGGTCATGGACAGAAAGAAAAACCTGGGATTGAAGTTTGGCTTCACCAAATTTCAGAGTTGGTCTACTCGTTTTACATCGTCGAATGCACCATCGCTTAAAGACCAGATTGAAATATTTGAAACCCCCGCTAACTGTTTTCTGTACGCTCACAGTGTCAATGCGAAAGCTCAAAATCACATGCAGTTCCTTACTGATTACATCAACATGCATTAAACATTATAAGGCGTGATGAGTGTGTGCGTGCTGTTTTTTTCAACACTGGTCTATGGTTGAAGATGTGCTTCTGTTCGGACGAGTGCGAACATGTAAGGCTTTCTGGCTAGATATCACTTGACATGTGACTTACAACTAACACACACACACGCACGATTCGTAGATATTGGTCCAAACAAGCCCCCGCAACGAACACAAATGGCTGATTAGATAGTCACCCTAAACTCGCGTAAGCTACACGATTGATTCAACTCATGCTTTAGACCATAGTTAAGCAATGTTAGAACATGTTGGCTTGATACGCATTTTGAACATGGTTTGTGTGCCTATCAAGCAATATATTGCCATGACGTGACGTTCGCTATGTGTTTAAGACACGAAATCCCATCGAACCAAACTTCCCTAACACGTTGCTGCCAGCTTGTTCATATCATATGCTACAATGTGTCAATGACATGTTGCTTGAAAGTTGTTCATAATAGATGTTACGAAAGACTGGCAAACAACATACCATTGTATTATCTCAGGACGATACCAGACCCAGAGTGCCCAGATGATGGAGATGAACTCTACTTCGTTCTGGTGGACATAGACATCGACAACATCACCGAGCTGAAGAGGTCAGGGAGCCTAGCAATGCCATCATAGATACATGAATTCGGGAAGACTTGAATGAACATTGCACACCTTGCAGCAAAGGTATTATTTTGCTCGCGGTTAGTCTTTTGCTCGTGGTCTGTATTTTGACTGTGTTTCGCTGTGTTTGTGGTTTGCTCGTGTGGTTCACCCTTTGCTCGGGGTGTGTTCTTAGCTTGTGGTTTGTGTTTTACTCATGGCTTGTTCATTGCCCGTGGTTTGTTCTTCGGTATTGATTTATCCTTGTGGTGATGTTTTGGTTTGGGGCGGACTCTAACTACATGACGCATGTCATTCTTACCAGACCTGTTTCTTTTCATTAAGTTCTAGGACACCACCCTATGTGAACTGCCTGACTTGGAAACACATGATCAACTGCACATGGTATGTTTAGCTGAATGTTGCTAGAACCAACAGCTTTGTTAAACGGTGATCTCAAGCGACTCTCGTTCCCATCCGTCGCCTGGACAAGGACAATGAGCATGGAGATGTCCGGAGCTGTGGACAAAGAGACGGCCAAGAAGTTCACAGAGGCCTGTTAGTCCAAAGGCACATGTGCATGTGTACCAAATTACATTTGTAATTGCACGATCGGATGGTGTCTCATGACTCATGTCTCATAGGTCATGTGTGCGCCCGCGTGCTGTACGTGCGCGTGTAAACGTAGATGCAGCTGCACAATGTGGATGATTGATAAGTTTGTTCGAGCAAAGCCAGGCACGAACGACATTGTTAGGCAATGTGAGAGTAACTTCATTCTGAGCTTCACATGTGTGCAACTCAATATAAAGATGCAACTAGTTCCACATGCCAGGCTGGCGGTGTGTTCGATCCTAAGGCTTTGGTCAACGTGGCAGGCATCAACACTGCCGGCTGCATGACATCTGTTTTGGCAAGCACCAACCTGACATTGAGCGTCAAGCCTACTCCCAAAAAAAAACCAAAAGGGCTGCTGGCGCTCGAAGACGGTGAAGAAACTTGGCAGGGATTAGCTCCAAGTCGTGCTTTCCATCTATGAAATATATTGTCCATATAAAGTTAAGCCCTTGGTACATCAGGAACCATCATTTGCCATAGGAGTTTGACGTTTTTCCACATGGGCATTTAGCCTGTTTGATGAACAACATAGGTTTAGCACGCTAAGATTCCAGCATTGTTTCTATGAAAACTACAACTGCGCATGCGGCAGCTAGCCCTTCTGCAAATCACATTCCGGTGGCTCACATCTGGAATCTATCACTGCCAATATGAAATCTAACACTTATGAACAGTTGCATGTTCTCGATATGTAAGCCATCCTGCTGGTGTATCTCAAACGAGCTTGCTCCATAATAGACCAATTGTTTCCTATGTGGAATCTTGCCTTATCAGTTCACCACGCACTTATGGTTGGCCAATCGCTTAAACCCTTAACGTGTTCGGCTTAGTTCTAACGGTCTTGCCACTTCGATGCTCGTGCACCCACCCTAACAACTTGCCACTTCCATGCGTACGCACCCGCCCTCTCAACTTGTTATTTCTACGCATAGGGCCCCTTGCGAACATCTAAGCAGTGTAGGGCTTCATTTGATCAAGTAAAGCCCCCCGTGCCAACATATATTACGTTTTGAGAGGGAGGGGGCTGCAGGGAGGGGGAAGGGGTCATTTCTGGCCCCGATGTTTTGTTTAATTAGTGTGTTCTATGAATCTGATCCACAACAAAATATTAAACCACTCACCCTTTCACCAAGAACAACTAGTTTGCAGGGTGGCAGCCCTGGCAAAAAGAAAAACAAAGCTGGCGGTGTGGATGAGGCCCTGGGTTATGTGTCCCAACGAAACCTTGATGGGCCCTTCCCCCTAACATCACACATAAGCGCAAGCCTGGCGGGAGCATGTCCAAGCCATGTTTGCTCCGCGCCTTCAGGTTGATGGAAAAGATGAGTCGCCCCTCACCATGGCCAACAAATGTCTCACAAAAGTCATGAAGGATGCCAACACTGCAAGGCAAGGTATGGAGCTCCTGGTGTATATATATATATATATT
>CALGTP010000272.1 GCA_937902105.1 uncultured Actinomycetes bacterium | reverse complement strand
ATGATAAGCAAATAAGATCGCAAGAAATTGATGAAAATGTACCAATGTTGCAGGAATTGTTTGGATTCGCCAAAGCTTTGTCCTTGAGAGAGATACGGCAAGCCGAAAAGCTCGCCAATCCTTCAGTAACATCTCCAGAAAAATTACAAAAAAATCCATACAAGAAACTTGCTTATACACAAATTACAAAGAGATTCGACACTATTCTCCAAATATGGACGAAGGAATTGAAAGATAAACTGGACAACAACGGCCCTGCACCACAAGATCCTGCACCACAAGAAGACGACAGTGGTGAAATTTGGCCAGGTGATAAAAATAGTTGGGATTACGAAGCAGGTGACGAGCTTGTATGGAAACATAAACAAAAAACATTAAAAACATTACGTTTGATCGAAACGTTACGAAGGACATCAATATGGCACAATACATCAAAGAACAAAATCGATATTGCAAAAGTACTCCAAAATGACATTCATGATGGTTTTGGCACAGAGTTGCTCAGGTACAAAAAAATTTATGATGTCAGTGCGCATGACGAGAATGCTGGACATTACTACCAAACAATGATAAATTATCTACAGAAAATAGAATTTTATGTCGATCGACTACAGAACAATACTTTTCGCAGCGATAAAATCAGCTTGTACGATGTGTATAAGCACCTGTTCGGGTTTATATTCGGGTCATTCGACATGCCAAAACCGAATAGAGATATTTTGAAAACACTCAGGTTTCGATACAACCCTAATCTATTCCTACGGACCTCTGTGAAAACAAAATGGGCCGCTGAAATAATAGTCGAAAACGAGGAAATGATAGTCAAAAACAAGGAATCGCGGACCAACCAAAACGACGGGAGAGGCATGATTTTTTTGCAGAAATTATTTGTATACACGGTATGTTTGCTGCAACGAGAGGTGGAAGATAATAAAAGACATAACAGGTTCGACATCGCACAACACGACGAATACGCAGAAGTAAGTAACGAAGAGTGTATGTATGATTTCGACGATGTTCTCGACGTATGGGAGGACATATTAACAGAGCTAGGTACACCACAACATCAAGACGGCGCAGAAGACGAAAAAGAAAACTACGATAGTGACGATAATATTCCTAATTTTCCTGCACCAATGGACTGGGAAAGTGCGCCGAAGGAAGACGCGCCACAGGACGAGCAGTCCGGAAACAATGAAGCGCTGCAAAATATTAGTCAAGCGGATATCGTTGAGAGAAAACAAGAATACAGGAAACAAATGGCGGATATAATAGATCTTGTGAACCAACACTGGCGTCCAATCGCCATACAGGCACCAAGTGCGTGGTATGAGGAAAGTGTGGAATGTTTACAGCATGTGACAGAACCATTGGAAGCTGCAATGCTTATGCACGATTTTTACACTGTATCGTTTGCGAGAAAATCCAAATCTGGACAACTATGGGACGATATACGGCCATCAGCACGTCAAATAACATTACAAGATGCAATACCCAATCGTGGTTTTTTGTCTTCGGTTTTGCATACACTGACGACGTCACTGGACGCGGCTGATGCAAAACGACAATCACGAAATGAAGGCAAAACATTTTTTTTTGGAGATTCGTCGTACAACAGAGCATATCAGCGTGCTATTGGCTTCGCGCTGATTTGTGTCAAGAGACTTTTCTGGAGGTGGTACATGGATGCGACATTTCAAAACGCAGTCCCAAAAACAGCGAACGTAGAGGAGTACCAGCAGAACCTTCGCAGAGCATTGTTCTCATTAACGGGTTGGTACCGAGTCGTTGCGTGTTATCGTGCTGTTCAAAATTCCGACCAGCATGACCTAAACTATGCAGATGACAATGTAAAAAAATGTAATATAACGCGTTGGCAATTGGAAACACCGGTTGAGTCAGATGTCACTTACATGGGTGAAACTAAAAAAGTCGCTAAATACAGACTCAGTAACCCACGCAACAAGCCAGAGTGCTGCGAAGAATACGTAGATGAAATGAAAGGTCTGTGTGAGAGAACATACGCGAAATTGCGAGATGTTTGGAGACTCGACGCGACATCTTGGCACGGACAAGTTGAATTTTATACACAAGATTTATTAGCGTATCTGGACAAGTTGCAACGAAATTTCATATACGGAACAAATTCTGTTGCAAAACGCTATTCGAGCCGAAAATGGAACATGCAAACGAGACGAAAAGAAGCTGTTGAAGAAAACTGGATCGATCACTTTGTACAGACTCAAGGGAACGGTCTATCGTTTTTCAAATGGATGTTTCAATACTTCTTTAACTTACAGGAAGATAGGCGAGAGAAAGGATTCACAGCAAATCCTATTTTTCCCGGCGAGGTATGTTTTTCTAGAAAATACATCCAAAGGGTTCGATATTTGAAGACTTCTCTGAAGCGAGTGTTGTACATGATGACATACAAACAGATACCCTTTACCTACGAGTGTCAGCTTTTAGTACAGGACGCCACAGTCGCGGCAAGTGTGTATCTCGAGGTGGTACTAGCCATTTACGCCCTGCAACAATCAGAAAGTCGCTCGCTGGATTACATGAAAGCCAGCTGGAAATGGAAATGCGAGGCCGAATTAGCGATACCAGATGCTAGACCAGTGCGAAACATACCAGGTGCAGGTTGGGGTAAGTAAATGACATGATCACAAAAACTCAGCATCGATAGAATCGACAGTTTCGTTGCCCGGGACGCGAGTCCACTTGCGCTCGAGCGGGATCATCGGCAGGTCGTATCGGTGCATGATGTCGCGGACCGAGTTGCGGAGGAGCAGCGGCGGGCGGCACATGCTGAAGTTGGTGTCGAGGTACGCGACGCCCATGGCCTGGGCGTCGCGCTCGAGGAGGGTGACGTCGTCGGTCTGGAGGATGGCGGACATGAGCTCGACGAGCATGCGCTCGTGGCGACGCGCGTCGACCGGGGCGTTTACCGGCAGGCGCGGGCGCGTCGCGTTCTGTGCGTGCAGATGAAGCGCGGGGGGCGAGTTATGCGAGTCTGTGCGGGGCGGAGCGCGGCGGAGGACGGTCGCGGCCGTGAACGCATGCTTGTTGCCGTGCAGAGCGTCTCCGGTGCACGGGGGCACGAACGGCACGAACGGCACGAAGACGCACGAGACCCGTGCGAGCGCGAGTAGCGCGAGGCCGAGCGCGACGAGCGCGCGGCCCATTGCGGCGCGCACGGCGTCGTGTAGTACTGCTTAGCATGGCACTAAAACGAAACGAAGCCATTGTTTGCGTGGAGAAACTGTGATAAACAACGACTCTGAACTGTGATAAACAACGACTCAGTCTTATTCGGAATCGCCGCTGGAATCGCTCTTCACGTCGTACACGTTGTGAAAGATGAGGTCGCGGGTCTGCGCGCGCCGAGTGAAGCCCCGCTCGAATAGCGTCCAGTTGCAGCGCATCCGGTCGAAAGCGGCGCAGTGCGACTGCTCTTTGCGCACGCGGCGCCTGTGGCGCACGAGGTCTGCGGCGAGCGCGGCGAAGCGAGCGGCGGGCTGGGCGTGTTGTGTGTGTTCTGCGTGTTCTGCGTGTTCTGCGTGTTCTGCGTGTTCTGCGTGTTCCGCCTGTTTTGTTAGCGCGAGCATGCGACGCAGCGCTGCACGTGTTATATAACCTGTGTGTTTGTTTGCGCGTGTTGCAGCGCCCATGATTTCAGCAAACGACATGCAAAACATTGCAACGAGCAGGCAAGCAGGCGCAGATGGGGTAGTTAGGCCAATAAATAGGTGGGTGCTGCTTTGCGTGTATAAAAGCAGGCGATGTGTCGTTCATGTCGGTAGACGCTAAGTTGGTGCGACCAGTTTTCATCGTAAAAGAAAGCGCCGTTTCTGAGATGAAGGAGAACGACGAAGACGAACACAAAAGAGACACCGTGAACAAAGGCTGGAGCAAAGACCAGTGGATCAGCGGCGTGCTAGAGCGGGCGATCGGCATCGTTGCGAGGTCGGCGGAGAATGGCCAGCAGAAATTCAGCGTGCAGCGGTTGCGGTCGGACAGCGGAAGGTACGCTGTGTGGGACGACAGGAGTATGTCTAAATTTTACGCAGAGAACAGCGACGTGATGGCCGCGCACGACGGTGGCGTATATTTTCCGATCCGAAATATTGACGTGACGCTAGAGTGGAAAAAAATCATACACATACAAGGGTCGCAACGACCAGACAGCATCAGCGTGCTGAGAATACAAAGCAAGGACGTGCCAATCGACAAGAAGGTGTGCATTTGCTTCGAAGGCGACGGACATAATATTGACGGTGGGAAGCAGAAGAGTGGCATGTTCCTGTACGAAAAAATGTTCCAGGACGCAGCGCTGTGCCACGACGTGAATCCGAACGTGCCTGCGATTTTTATCACGGGGGTGCTATGGACACACGAGTCGAAGGTTTTCCCGACGTTCGAAGACTGGTCTGTGCAGTTCCTGCGAGAACACGTTCTGCTCGTAGAACAGCTGCTGCAGTATATCAACGATCGAGACACGAGCGCCATCCATGTTGCGCTACAAAACATCGACAAAGAGAACACAGCCGCACAGTCGCACGAATATGATTTCTTCTGCTGGATCAATGCGAGGCGTGATGGCGCTGACGTTGTGACCTCGGACGCGAAGAATAGTTTCGACCTGCTGCAGACAAAGACGAAGCAGCACGGAGAAGAATTGGCACAAGCACTGCTCTGGAGGGAAAAGGCATATTCACCCACCGACGACTGGGTAGCCGCGAAAAAAGCAAGAGACAATGACTTGGCGAAGGAGAAAGAGCATGGCAGCGGCCTCTTGCACAATAAGTTCTATGCAAAGGTCATCACGAGAAACGACCACGGCATTCCTGTTGTGATATTTGCAGTCCAGCGCGTCAAGCGCGACGACATAGAGAAAGTTGCTGTCGACAATACACACAAATGCTCTGGCATGTGGTACCCGAGACACGTGAAGCGGTATGTGTCTGAGCACGAGAGCGGCGATATCGAGATGGACAACTTCCTGATTCCAGCGCAACGCAAAGGCGATTTGAATTTCGATGAAGGTTTCTCGGCGATACGAAAAACAGACGAAAAAAAAATGGTCCTGACGAAGGAACAGTTTGACTCACAGC
>CALGTP010000271.1 GCA_937902105.1 uncultured Actinomycetes bacterium | reverse complement strand
GAACGAAACGGGAACAGCCTAAACTTTTCAATTATTTTGAGAAGGGTAGTGGGGTAGAAAAAAAGTTAACTCAATGAAGTCTTCTTGACTTTTTGAAATTAGGTGAATTAGTTGGAAAACTAGACCATAGAGAGTGATAGTCTCGTAACCGAAAATTTCTTCAAATTATCTATTCCCAAGTAGCATGGGGCACGTGAAATCCCGTGTGAATCTGCGAGGACCACCTCGTAAGGCTAAATATTCCTGGATGTCCGATAGTGAAATAGTACCGCGAGGGAAAGGTGAAAAGAACCCCGGGAGGGGAGTGAAATAGAACGTGAAATTGCAAGCTTACAAACAGAAGGAGGACGACTTAGCGTCTCACTTCGTGCCTGTTGAAGAATGTTCCGGCGACTTATAGTTAGTGGCAGGTTAAGATAGAGATATCGGAGCCATAGTGAAAGCGAGCTTGAATAGAGCGATAGTCACTAGTTATAGACCCGAACCCGCTTGATCTAACCATGGCCAGGATGAAACTTAGGTAATACTAATTGGAGGTCCGAACCGACTGATGTTGAAAAATCAGCGGATGAGTTGTGGTTAGGGGTGAAATGCCAATCGAAAGCGGAGCTAGCTGGTTCTCCCCGAAATGTATTTAGGTGCAGCGGTTGATGTTTTAGCGTAGGGGTAAAGCACTGTTTCGGTGCGGGCTGGTAATTCGGTACCAAATCGAGGCAAACTCTGAATACTATGTGTACAGTCAACCAGTAAGACTACGAGGGATAAGCTTCATAGTCAAGAGGGAAACAGCCCAGATCACCAGCTAAGGCCCCTAAATAATTACTAAGTGATAAAGGTAGTGGAAAGGCTTTGACAACCAGGAGGTTTGCTTAGAAGCAGCAATCCTTTAAAAAGTGCGTAATAGCTTACTGGTCTAGCAATTCTGCGCCGAAAACTTACGGGACTAAGTAATTTGCCGAAGCTGTGAGATATACATACGTATATCGGTAGGGGAGCGTTCCATTGTAGGTTGAAGTGTTAGCGAAAGCGGATATGGACGAAATGGAAGTGAGAATGTCGGATTGAGTAGCGAAAACATTGGTGAGAATCCAATGCTCCGAAACCCTAAGGTTTCCTCCGCAAGGTTCGTCCACGGAGGGTTAGTCAGGTCCTAAGGTGAGGCTGAGAAGCGTAATCGATGGACAACAGGTTAATATTCCTGTACTGATTATTACTGGTATCGAGGGACGAAGAAGGCTAGGTTAGCCGGATATTGGTTACCGGTTCAAGTAGTCGAGGTGTTGAGACATAGAGAAAATATGTTGAGCTAAGCTACGAGTACAAGATTTTGAAAATCAAAGTAATTGACGTCATACTTCCAAGAAAAGCTCGCAATGCCATAAGTAATAATCACCTGTACCTTAAACCGACACAGGTAGGGAGGTAGAGAATACCAAGGAGCGCGGGAGAACCCTCCTTAAGGAACTCGGCAAAATAACTCTGTAACTTCGGAAGAAAGAGTGCCCTATGGGCTGCAATATCAAGTTCCAAGCAACTGTTTAGCAAAAAC
>CALGTP010000270.1 GCA_937902105.1 uncultured Actinomycetes bacterium | reverse complement strand
ATACACTATAAATATATATATGTGTTGTTGTTGTTCCCGCTCGTCACGGCGGCCCCAATCTGCCAAGACAAAGCCAATCAAAACCAGAGAAACCATCAAACAGGCAGTTTGGTCGGCTGGCAAGCGGTGGCGTCGCCTATTGCAGCCCCTATTTATTAAAAACAGCAAAGCCGCTTAACGTGGAATCCATAGGAAAGTCCTAAGGTGCAAGCACAACCACAACAGCCTTGAAAAGTGCACACATGAGTTCAGCTGTCGGCCAGCAGTGGGCGCATCTGAGAGTCATTTTCCAGTCCGCAAGGTGCTGCTTGCACAGGTCACGGTCAGCCCAATATAGCAGTCGTAGAAATTGTGGAAGCGACTGTGATTCACAAGGTATACAGCGATTTGCCCTTACAGCGATTCACCCCTTATATACAATCCATTGGTGAACTGGTTCTTGGTGGCCTAGCATAGTTGTAAAAAAAATCATGTGTGTGGCACGGGAAAACGCAAGTGCAGTCAGAATGCTACTTGTAGTGCAACCTTTGCATGCAGAATACGTTGATGAATTAGCAGGCGTGCATGCCAGCTGAAAATAACAATGCACTGCAAGTGTATACATAAGCCACACATAACTGCGCAAAAAGCGTGGTAATGCAATCTCTGGTATGCAATCTCCGCAAGGTGCTGCTTGCACAGGTCACGGTCAGCCCAATATCTATATGCAGTATGGTGGCGTACCTTGTTGTGGTAATTAACACATTGTTGCCGTAGAAATTGTGGAAGGACAGAATCACCCAAACGAGAAAAAAACATGATTCTCCTTGCTCTAAACATAACATTACCAGCAAAGTGGTCAGCAGAAATGTGCATGTTATTGTTTTTGCCATGGCGCCAGTGCAACGCAAAGTAGCAGCAAGTTACGTGCCCATTATGTGCTGAATGGCTCGAAGAGTGGCTGTGAAACATGCTGGTGATTCAGGGTACTCAAAAGCAACGTCGATCGTTATGCCATGCAAGAGCAATGCTGCAAGGAAGGCGGGGCAATCTGTTTCCCCATGCTGGTCCCCGCACAAGGCGCACGTGGTTGCCTGAAAGGAAGCCCTGCCGACAATGCGCAGGCATAGCCATTTGTTGAACGCGGATGGGTGGAAGAGTTGGCCCGCCTGCATGGCCAGCCATGCCCACGGCAGCGGCTTGGTGTCGGAGGTGCCTGCCTTGGTGATGCAGGGCATGACGGACTGCAGTCGGTACCTCTTCAAGCTCCTTCTGCGAGAGCACACGGTCTCAAGGTCAGCTTGCTCAGGCTGCCAAGGCGGGATGGCAGACTTAAGCATGCATTTCCGTACCGTGTGGATCCAAGACCCACATGCAGGGGATGGGCGCAGTGCCGCACGTGCGTGCTGATACTCGGTGTCATCTATGGACATTGATTGGTACATAGCCACCGCTTGTGCGAGCACCTTAGGCCATAACTCTGACCATCCCAAGTCAACAAGGAGCATGCTGAGTTGCTTTCCGGTTCCCTTCCACTGGGGAAGCGCCCTGGAGAAACCACAAAGGACTGCGACAGCCCATCTGGCCTGCATGCTGCGAACACGCACATGAGCACGAGGGTCTGCAATGCAGAGTGGGGCCAGGAAGTAGCTTGTGGCGGCAGCGTCCCGGAGGTAGAACCGTCTGGCCAGGAGGGGCCAAGGGGTCGAAGCTGCTCGTTGGCATGCAGTGCGCAAGGCAACGGCACCCTTCTGTATGACAAGGTTGGTGACGCAAACTGCTTCCTGGACAGTCGCATGCTGGGCATCCTCATCGCGGCATTGTGAGCTTCCCACAGGCACACCGACAAAGTCACACCCCGCGGTGATGATAGGTGTTTTTCCCTGTAGGGTGCCGGTCAAAGCATACTGTAGCTCGGCGGTCTGTTCATCTGACAATCCCTGGGTGGTGATCTTGGCCTTGCCCGCGTTCCCCGCCTCGTAGACAACACCCGTTCGAGATCCATGGTCGTTGAGGACGGACACGGCTCTGAGGCACATGGCCGGGCAGCTAGTCCGCACTCTGACGTCGTCCACAATTTGAGCTGCGAGTGGTTCAAGCTCATCAGACATCAAGTCCAGCAGGCATAGACGTTCAGAGTCATTGACGCAGAGGCTGTTGAAGGCTTGGGCCAAGCTCGCCGCAGCATCGACGTCGTTCGTTGCCAGATTCTTCCGACACGCGCGGGAGATGGCGTACATGGCTGGCACGTCGATGGTGTCGAAGGGTGACAGCCTGCCCTCATAAGCAGCGTAGAAGTGCGGGCAGACAGCAGGATGAATGGAGCAGCATGGTGGCGGCAGAGCTTGGTTGAGGGCAATGTCCAAATCCGATGTGCTACCGCAATAGATGTCGCCGCTGAAAGCAAGGCCTTGCACAGTGCCACCGCTGCCTTTGTCCACTTTGGGCAGCAACATGGGCATCGAGGAACGGCTGTGCACTCGAGGTCTGACAACATGGTTCCGCAG
>CALGTP010000269.1 GCA_937902105.1 uncultured Actinomycetes bacterium | reverse complement strand
TGGCTCAGGTTGCTCATTCTGTGTGCAAACAACTTGCAAGGAATCAATGGTGGGCATGAATAAGATGTGAACTTTACATCGTGATTCAAATAATTTGGAGATGCACTTCGGACCGTAAGCGTGTGAACACAGCAATTGTTGGCATGCGCAGGAAAGTTGCAAACTTTTACACAATGGCTAACACCGGTTGAAGCTAATTGAAAGGTAATGCGTTAAACTTATTTGAAGGGCATGGGAGAGGGAAAGGGAGAAAGAGGGAGCCAGGGAAGGAGCGAGGAGGGAGAAGAGGAGGAGAGGGGAAAAGGGGGGAGGGAGAGGGGGGAGGAGGAGGAGCAGGAAAAAGGGGGGAAAGGGGGACGGGGCTACCCTGCGGCCTGCAAAGTAAGCACGCCAGAAGCATGGCACACCAAGGCCCGTCCCTCTCGGCATACAATAAGCGTGACTTCACGCACCCAGGCCCGCACAGTCGCCTCACCAGGTCCGTGTGGCCCGAGCAGCCGCACGCAGCTGCGCAAGAGCTCTTCCATGCTGCACGAGCCTTCCTTTTCAACCAAGAGATGTAAAACGTGGCGTCTCAGTCTCCGTATAGGCACACGGACCGTCAGCGGCGCTACCGCACTCCCCGCTCCAGGGGACACTGCAACAACAGTGGCCAGCACATGCCTGGTCAAGTCGCCGTCAGGCACCACAACAGGACGGCGCCGCGGGCAAGCAGCCAGCTTTTCCACCCATTGCCATGCACAATCTGGACAGAGCGTACAGGTCTCGTGCGGCCGGGCAGCGTATGCCTGATGAGCGCCCTGGTTCCATCTGCAGTGTGGCCGGAAGTGGATCTCAATGCCGCATCCAGGGCAGGCCGACCCACCAGCCTGGTGGCACCAAGGGCAGCTTAGCGGTACAAACCCCACCGGCACAATGCGTGCCCCGCCACAGCTCCAGCACATATCGAGGCCAGGCACCGGAGGCGTCCCACACGAGCAGCGTACTTGTAGTGCACCCCTGGCCTCTTCCCAGCCTATAGGCGCGGAGCCCCAAGTGACACCGTGAACTTCACGAACCGGAACGCCATGTGCCTGAACCCGCTGCATCTGTTGGCAGCTTAGGCGGCGCAGCCCCGGGACCGCCCGCGCAACTCGCGCGGTCACCATTGAGGCAGTCGGTACCAGCCACCTGAGTTCCCGGAGAGTGGCGCGACCGTCCCCTGACGCCAGCCACTGTCCCAGCCTGTCTGCTTGGGCGACATGGACTCCCGGGGCCGGGGGCGCGTCCAGGAGGGCGTGGACGCCCTGAGCCCAGGAAGCAATACGCTTGGCATACTCTGCGCGAATAAAACGCAGCCCGAGCAGGAGAAGCGTGGTTATGCGTATGCCGGGCCGATGCCGCTGATGCCGCTTTGACATGGCCATCAACTCATCCTGCACAGACTCCAGCCTATGGGCCGTGGCGAACTCTTCCGCATCGCTCAAATCCTCTTCAGGGACGTGGAGGTCCACAGCCTGCACGGCAGACCCCCTTTCATCCCTGCACAATGCTTGACCGAGTGCCCGCGCCATTACTGCACGGTAGCCCAGGTCGCATTCGATCTCTTGGCTCGTGCCACTGGCACTGCGCCCATCCGCGTCCGTGCACAGTAAGGGCTCCCGCGTGGGAACTGGTACTAGCCATCTCCACGCACTCAGCAGCGGCCAACGAGTCGCGGAAGCGGGGTCAACCGCCGCAACCGCGCTTGCCAGCCCCTTTGCATGTATATCGCCCCTCCAATTCTCTGCGCTTTGGAGTAGGCTGGCAGCCGGCCGCCACTCTTTGAACTCCTGCTCAACCGCGTCGCGCAGCTGGTCAACGAGCCCCCGCATCGCAGTGCAGCTCATGACTACATGCCGTGGCGTGCCCGCGCCCCCCCGGCACAGAGGGCACACACGAGAGCTGGGTAGCTGGTGCAAGCGGCACCATTCCACAGCTACGCTAGTCATCGACGCATCAACATGCAGCCGCTCCGTCCATCCCCCCCCTATAGCCCTCAGGGCTCGATGGAACATACGGGACAGGTCTACCACAGCCCCGTCAACCGGCAACTTCCAGCCACTCCACCTGGGGAGCACGGGGCATTTGACGTATGCTCGCACGTCCAGGCACGGTCCGTAAACCTGGCCCCGCATAGACGCAAGCTTCCCTTGAACTGGCCTCTTCGCCCACTGCTTCGTCGCCTGCTCGCGCAATATCGAGCGGCAAGCCTTCCGCGCCGATTCTGTCAACATCCGTCCGTCGACGGCTAAGAAGCAGAAGGCTCCCCCCGTAGGCAGACGTACATCAGGAACCTCGGGCTCTGTCATAGCTTCATTGCATCCGCTGTCCTGTGCCTCGTTTCCTGCCACAATGACCGGGAACGGCAGCGTCGTCTCTGTTTGGTGGCTTTTAACGTGCACACCCACAAGACCCGCACTGTCATAAGCAACCTTGCTGTACCACTTCAGGCAATCCCCTACCGGGCGCTGGATGTTCCAAGCATCAGGCCATCGCTCCATACTTAATTTCCATGATGGTAAGCGTGGCACGACCCCCCACGCCAGCGCAAGGGACGTGTGGATGCCTCGCAGTCTCAAGACAAGGGGCGTATTGGACAATGACAGAACATCACTGACTGACCCAGTAGTGCACTTTTTGAGCACATGGAACAAAGAGCTCCGATCGCAAGCCACCAAATTCCAGTGCCCCGGGGAGCACCAGCGCAGCGCCGCGAGCAAGCCCGCCATTTCGGCCGTATGTATGCCAGTGAATTCATGCCCATAACGAGCTGGCAGCCGCTTAGCAACCTTCGTGGACGCCAACTCACTGGAGTCCCAGTATCGTCCCGGGCGACCGAACGCCCGAGCTTGTGCGCACATTGTGCATTTTCCAGCCTGCCCAAACCCGCCATCGCTAAACATGGCGTAGTCACGGTTCCCAAAGCCCGTCTGAACACGCGCATCCAGAAAACCCACGCGCGGGTTGACACCCGCATGCCACGGGTCCTCC
>CALGTP010000268.1 GCA_937902105.1 uncultured Actinomycetes bacterium | reverse complement strand
CCGGTGTGACGGACACCCGCCCGTCACATCCATCCCGTGTGACACATGCTCCGTCATTGTAGTTTTTATGCAACGATGTTGTCCTCATTGTCACCGTTTTCAATTAATTGGGTCGTCATCGTCATCAGTTTCGCCGTCATCGTCGCCACCGTCATCGTCTGTCAGGGTCATTGCCATCGTCATATTCGCCGCCACCGTTGTTGTTGTTGTTGTTGTTGTTGTCGTCATTTGCCGTCGTCGTCGCCGCCGTAGTCGTCGTCGTTCTTGTTGTCGTCGTCGTCATCGCCTGCCATCGTCTTCGATTTTGTTGGCTGGCTGGTCGGCTGGCTGGCTGATTGGGTGGCTGGATGATTGGCTGGCTGGCTGTTGGCTGGATGACCGGCTGGCTGGCTGGCTGGTTGGCTAGTGTTTGGGATGGTGACGGTGATGGTGATGGTTATTATGATGGTTCTTAGAATAATTTGTTCAATCGTTTGTTGACTAGTTATGTGAATCGTTCTTTGGATATATCTTCGGTTATTTGAACAGTGCTTTGATCCAACACAAACCCACAACTATATCAGCGACAGCTGGCTTATGTGTATTGTCGCGTACATGCCTGTATAGTTCGAGGGTAGTTGTTTGTAGGATTCATATTTTGTGTTGTAGCTAGCAACGTGTGGTGCTTATTCCTATTGCTCATTCAACTACAGTTCGGCCAAACTCGACACCCGACTCACGATGAATTGCAAATTCCTAGCACGGTCAGCCACCACTGCACATGACACGTCGCTGGGCCTGATCAGTGTCAGTGTCAAGTTCCTTGTAGTACTAAGTGTCTGCTGATTTATTGATTCGTGTGTGCTAGTTTTTCTGCACGCTTCGCTGTCGCAATGGCACCGAAGGGAAGCACATCACGTGGGAAGAAACCCATTGTTGTGATGTCACCCCTGGAACCAATGTCTCAAACATCGCTCTCACTGCTTGCTCATGACACAGCGATTTCTTTGGCGGACGGATTGATTGCCAGCGCCAAACGTCCACCTCCTGCAAGCGATCCTTGTGTACCTAAGCGAAGAAGCAGTGCAGCCTCTCGCTCCCGCGCTCCAAGGCCCCCCAAGGCCCCCAAGGCCAGTGATGATGAGTCAGCGGGCGGCACACAGCCCGACCTAAGACAGGATGAGTCTGGGCGTGGACGTGGACGCGGACGTGACGGTGGACGTGGACGCGGTGGGCGTGTGCCGCGTGGGCGGCATGAGGATGATGCTGCGACAGCGGCGACTACAGCTGAGAAGGCGGAGGCGAAGTCCAAGCAGGCGAAGGTGAAAGTCACAAAGGCCGTGAAGAAGGCTGAGCCCTCGATGAAGGTGGGGGCGAACACCGCGAATTCGGGCAATAGTGTAGGAGGCTGCAGTGGCCCTGACCCAGATGCCTGCGAACCTGGAAACTTTCCAAATAAGCAGAAGCAACAACTACTAGTTACGATGTTTCAGAAGTCTGCTTCCGGAATGTCAACGTCACCACAGCCTCATAAACTGGCGCTACTATCGCTACTGGACAAGTCGCCGAATACACCGCAGCAGCCACAGCCGCCATTGTCATCGTCGTCACCTTGCATTGCTCAGACTGCTCAGCCCACTGCTCGGCGGCTTTTCGGCAAAAGTCCTGGGACTGGAAATGTGCCAGGTTATGGGGACAGTCAGGCAAGCGATCCAGTGGATACTAGTACTGCACCACTACCAGGGGTGGAGGATGAGGATGACCAGGAGCCTACGCCAAATCGTGATGATTTGGACAGTGACATGGACAAAGAAACCTTGAAGCTTGGCGGCTCTCCGATGGAATGCATGTGTGGCGACTCGGTTTGTCCAGCCTGTGCCCTGGGTAAGCCATCAATCTCAGCGTCTGTGACGACGCCACAGCAGTCAAACCAAATCCCGGCACTCTCATCTCCAACTTCTGCTGGTGTTGGTCAGGCCTGGCAGCCTCAGCACGTATGTCATACGTTTCCCAGCCCAGGTGATGCATCTCCTGAGTTTGTTTCCAAACTCAAAGGTGTCAAAACACATACTAGACACAACGACTTTTTGAAGTGGAGGGAGGACTTAATTGGTGATGCTGAGACAGCGGCAACGTGTCTGTTTGGAGATTTGGCTGGAGAGCCGTTTGAGGATTTAAAGGATTGGGAACGATGGGTGCATACTACGGCCCCTGAGCTACTACTTCTACTTCCGGAGTGTGCCGAGCCAATTCGGGAGCCTGCTGCGATTCCGGAGACTTCGCCGACTTCACCGAGACCGACTACTGCTACAGCAAAGGTTGCGATTCCGAAGGATGATGAGGAGGATGAGGATTATACATCGGCGCGCAAAATGAGGCGGCTGACCCCGCCAAACTCATGGACTACTTCTCCTCCGGCTGCTACCACTGCGGCTCCGCCGGTTCCGACTCCGGCTACGGCAGTGAATGCTTGGACTACGACTCCGAGTCCTGCTTTTCTTCGGATGATTCGGACTTTTCCGACTCCGAATTCTACTTGCTCTGATGGAAGCTTCGATTACTTCACTGAAGAAGACTTTGCACGTCAGGATGAGAGCCAACGCAAGAAGCGACTGCTGGCTGCTGACACTGCGAATGTTGAAGCTGGCACCGTTGCCACTGCGACGGGCGGGCCGGCCGCTTTGTCCGCTCAACCTTCTCATCCTGTCTCTGTTGCTGATGAGACTTCTGGTGCAGGCGCCCATCCTGGCGGAAACACTCACTGTGATGCAGGCGAGACAATTGCCCAGGCATTGGTGGCTGCAGCGGCTGCAGCGGCTGCAGCATCGAAGCAGGATCCTCGCCAATTTGTTCCTCCTGTGGGCTGGGATGTTGGACAATTGCCAGATCCACCTTCGATTTCAACGCTCGGCGAAGTGATGTCGTATATGGCTTAGTGCTGGCTCAAACAATGTGCCGTTCGTTTGATAAATTATGTCGTGGTTGCATTGCTTTGCTATGCCTTGTCGGTTTTTAATTTGAGCCGGTACAACTGAGGTACGCTAGCTTTCAGCAGGGGAAGGTGGATGAAGTTATGCCCACAGGGGCGCTGGAATATTTGGATCATGCCTTGAAAGAGTGGGACTACTCAACCTCCTTCAGTGGCTTAGACGCTCCTGGAACTTCAATGTCGGTGCACGCTGTTACGCTTAGCGTCAGGATGGGCCGCGGTGTGGCAGGTATGCGGGAGCCAAAACATAAGCTTGCCGTCGAGAATTTCAAGCCGTCCCAGGCTGAACTCAAAGCTCACCCGACTGCTCGCCCCGCTTGTATGCATAGTGATCAACGTGGCTACTGGAAGCCAGCAGTGGCAAAGACGTTGGCCGAACTTAAGTCCAGTGGCGTACAGCTGACCAAATCAATACTCATGCCGTTGATTCTCCAGGGTCGGAACGCTGTGAATTTGTCACAGCCATGCCTCATTCATAAAGGTCAATCGTGCCCTGTTCCTCGTGTGAGGATTCACATAGCGGGGATAGAATGCAAGGACTGGAGTCCGCGCGGACCTAAAACAGGTTCAGACGGGCAAACATTTGAAACGTTTTCTTGCTGGGCAGCCGTCCAAACTGCCATGCGCCACAAGGCAATCCTCGTGGAATGCAGCCACAAATATCAGGCACGTATCTTGAACGATATCTTCGGCATCGAGATGGCTTTGACGTTCATACAGAATCTCTGTGCCTCCCATTTGGGCAATCTCGGCGTCAGACCCAGATTCTGGGGACTTCTTCTAAGCAGGCTTGAGATTGTGGCTGTTTGGTCGTCTCTTAACAATGTTGTCCCGATGTTCTACAGGACTTGGCGGGGATCTATCACTGCCTTGCTAATTGCTACACAGGAGGAGTTAGATGCGGAGCTCGCGCCAACCTTATTTTATTGTATCCCCTGGGACATCGAAAGCTTTCTCAACACCAGTCAGTCAGTCAACAGTCAACAACAACAAAACAACAACAAAGACAATAACGACAACAGCGACCAAGATGAACAGTTTTAGACATCAAGGTCCAATAATCCATTCCCCCCCTCAATCTGATTAATATAGTGATACTATATAGTCAATAACATGGACTGACTGACTGACTGACTGACTGACTGACTGACTGACTGACTGACCCACTGACTGACTGGAACAGTGACAGTGACCACTAAGGCCTGGATGGCAAACCGCCCCAAGAGCAATGCGAAAGGTGTTGCCATTCATGACTTGAAGCAGATGCCTTTTCCGTTCAGGCAGGCTCTAACATCTGCCGAGGCCAAACATGATGCAGGGTACCTTGCGATGCCGGGCATGACAGAGCAGAGGGTCAGGCAGTTGAACCAAAATCCTGCAAGTGGGTTTGGAGCTTATTCGCCCAACGAGAGTAGCGTCCAGTGCGTCATCAAGAATGCCGGGGTGATGATGATCAACAACCGCTCCATGTGTCCCATCGAGCTCCTGCTCTACCAGAATTTCCCAATCCGCCCCAATTTGACCATCCCAGGCAGTGGGCTGGCCATCCGTTGTCATTCATATGCGGACCCCATCACCGATGCAGACAAGGAATCATTGCCAAAACGTGCGCGTTGTGCATCAGCCGGTCAAGCCGGGAATTCCATGAACCTGGCTGTTTGCGGAGCAATGCTGCCACCACCTTATTTGTTTGAGACAGATCGCCCCCACACCCAGATCCCCAGTTGATTCGCACACTTTACCTTGTTGAGCTTCCTGGTTTGAATCTTGACCTTTGCCCCTAGCCGCCTAGGCCTATGCCTAGAACCCGCCTAGCCGGCCCCTGGCCTACTGAAACACACCATAAGACGCCATACCTCAACGAGTTGATTGATTAAGCTTTGGTTGGTGTGGGTAGCGTAGCTACACTAAGGCTGTATGCCATGATGTGCACAAGGACGCAAGATGAGCTTCCAGTGGACATGGACATGGAGACAACGAACAAACTCTTGTTTGAAACAAAACGCATCTTTGAGAACTGGGATGCTCAGTTCGATTGATCCAGTTTGCTGGCTAGAGTGATAAGAGCAAGAGCCACAGGACATGTGTCATGTGAGTGTGTCGTTTGAGAATTTGAAAACATAGGTAAACTTATCGTTCCATTCCGACTATTAATGAAATTAGCTATCGCTTGATTTCATGGTGCGACGTTGAAAAACATATACTGACAAACTGACTTCAGACTGTTGTTTCATTGTGCTGTTGACCTGACCGGCGTGTGCTTGGGAGCCAGCTGTTCCTAGACTGTCGTCGAAGGACGCTGCAAATGCAACGCAATGCAATCTTAGAAGTCGTGTCAGCTCGGTGTCTGATGTACACGATTGCAGTGTTTTATTCATAGTTCAGTCATATAGTTCCCTATTTTCATTTTAGGCACGTGTTGACTTATTGGCAACTCTGTATGTGTGACCTTCCGCTCGTCAGCCTACCATGTAGTAACACGGCAACGCAACGTGTAAGTGAAACAACGACATGTAGGCACGCCTTTGTACAGAGATTGTGCGCAGTCTCGGTCACAGTCTCTGCGTCCCTGGGGCACACCTGAGCAATGAGCGCTGGTTCAGTGTAGTTTTGAACAGGTTTGTCATGTGTTTATGCGATATAATACCAATGTGACCGGTGACCGATTTAGTTTGAGCTGACCTGACTTATCAACGTACTTGTATGGATAGCTAGCTAGGATGTTGCACTGGCTGGTTGTGATTCGTAATGCTATGATTTTTGATGTTACTTCTGATGTATCACTATTGCCAACATTCCACAGGTGTGATGGACGTGACTGCTTGACAGTCTTGACAGTGTTAATTTTGTGCCAGGAGAGGCTAGAGAGGTTTGACCTCTCTGACTCTCTTACTTTCTGCATTTTTGGGGGATGGCCCAGGGCTGACCCTCTGACAAACTAGCAGCAATCATAGATAATTAGGTGTTTCGTATCATGCGTTGGTTGGCAATACATAATTATTTTGCCGTGTCACGACGGTGGTATATATACACATATACACACATATATATATACATATATACATATATTCCACCATATACTGTAAGCTTCCC
>CALGTP010000267.1 GCA_937902105.1 uncultured Actinomycetes bacterium | reverse complement strand
GCCAGCCAAATGTGCTCCAAATTGGAGTCAGTCGAGAGGATGGCCGATAATCTCACCTTTCCAGTGATAACGGACTTGATACGCATGAAGGCATCTTCTCCAAGAGCTTTAGTGCCTATATCAGCGAGTTCGTTCCTTGTTGACACAGGGTACAATTGGACTAACCCTTCTGCGCAACATTCCTTCAAATGGCACATACGAATGGGTATGTGCTTCTGTTTCTCGGTGAATTGAGGCATCTGGCCCATTGCAATTGCAGCTTGATTGTCAATCATGAGCGGGGTCGGCTCCAGGGGTTCGACTTCGTCTTTCCCGTAGAAATCCGATAAGATACCACGCACAAAAGCTATTTCTCGGCAAGCCTCGCTGGCCTCGTAGTATTCTGCAGCGGCCGAGCTCAGCATTACGCTCTTATGTGACCTCGATCTCCAAGATACTGCAGCACCGGCTAACATTATAATATGGCACCCATGCGACCTCCGGGTATCTTGTGCGCATGCCCAATCGCTGTCGCTAAAAGCAATTAGTTGCAGGTCATTTGATCCCCAACCGTCGCATCCGTAAGGCCTATATGTGATGACTTCCTCAGCAGTTGCATTGCAGTATTGGATGACCATACGGGCCAGCCTGAGGTGTTCCAACGACGGCCTACTCATCACTTTTCCCAGCTGAGATGCGTAGTACATCAAGTCTGGCCTCAGAAGAGATGCGTACATTACGCTCCCGGCCATCTGTTGGTACAGATTAGTCTGTTCTTTGCTACATTCAGGGTCATCCGCTTGCGGCATGTATAGTTTGCTCCCCGGTGCCATTGGTAGTTTAGTATGGATTGACTTAGACATGTCATACGACGATGCTACTTCTCGGAGATATTTAGAAGGGTCTAAGGAAATAGCGCCGGATTCGTGTTGAATAATACCCGCACCTAGGAAGTAGTCTGGACTCTTTTCTTTAACGTCGAACTTTGATTTGAAGTCGCTCATAAACTTATCCCATAACATTTCGTTATTCGTCGAAGCTAGACCATCGTCCGAGTACACATTCATTAGAATTCTGCCTTCTGGTCCTCGATCTAACATCATGAAGGTAGCTGAGCTGCCTAGGGGGCGGAACCCATATTCCTTCAGGTACTTGAATAGCTTCTGATACCACAGGTTAGCACCTCGAGGGTAACCGTACATCGCTTTATTCAACTTCCATACATCCGACTGATTCCGGCCAAGTAAGCTCATAAGACCCGGGGGCGGTCTGACATACATTTCTTTATCGATTTCCGTCTGCAGATATGCTGCTGTACAATCAAATGCTTTCAACTTCATCTTGTGCAGTGCCGTTAACGCTAATTGTAATTTGATAGTTCCCCATGTTGGCACTGGAGCGTAAGCATCTATTTTAGTGTAGTCTCGGCCTAAGATACATCGATGACCACCGAAGCAGATTCTCGTCTTTCTCTTGTCCACGATTTCGTTTTCGGGTGTCGAGTCCTTAGTTCTTTTAGTTACGAACGTGATAACTGAAGGGAAAATTTGATTGGCCCCGGCTGCTTTGGCATCTACAATTGTGAACACACCGTACCTAATGAAATTTTCCACCTCCGATTTAATCGACTCCCACCAGGAATTGCCTTGGACTGGTCTTTCCCAGTTTACGGAAGACTTGCACTGATCGATGGATTTCGGGTCCGGATCATAGGCTGACTTCTTGCCTTCTTTGCTTCTTATAGCATACGACGACGCAGAGTTACTTTGGATCTTATCTTCCATTGATATTTTACTAGGACCCCACAGTATCTCTACTTCTGGCATCAAGTGTCCAAATGTCGTAGCTGCGTAGTAGTCGATTGCGTCGGGGTGAGGAGGAATATCCGAAGGGACGTACGTCAGACTTTTGTTGTCCTGAACTCGGATTTTCCCAGTGCCTCCTGGATCCTTGGATCTCAATGATGTATTGCCCCAAGGGTGTACGCATGATGCCGATACACAATTGCAAGACGGCTTTACCCACTGAATATTCTTGTCCTGAGCGGATTTGTTCAAATCGGCGACCTGGCATACGACACTTTTATTGTATTTGATGAAGTCTCTGTGATTCATCTCTTCCGAATCTCCATCAGTGTATATGATGAGATATTTATTATTGGCGGTGATTGAATGGACTTTACCTTCGTAATAGTCAACGTCCCCCCCTACGCCATTAATAAAAAATACTTTACGGACGGGTTCGCCGATGTGCCGTTCCATCTTGAGGCGAAGACGAGTGACATGATGAGAATTTGAGATTGGAAGTTCTGCAGCGTCGTTGTCGTCGATTTGAATGATTGGGATTGAATGATTGTCCTCCGATGAGTCTTCGGGACTCGTATGAGGCAACGAGTGATCTATCGGTTGTTGCTCCACCGTAGGGATGGATTCCACAGGAGGCGATTCCCACGTCAGACGGCTAGAGAGATGGCATGGGCCTGGTGATCGTAATGGGTAGTAATTCCATTGGGGATGCTTAATACTGGGGACTATAAGCCGTCGACGATGGATATAGTCCCAGACTACGTGTCCTGGAGCTCCCAGATGATGCGCTCGGCATAGGTAGATACAAGCAGCGGCCTGAACGTTAGGTTCCGACGAGATTCGATGTTCGCTATCGAGGTGGACAAAGCATTGAGATCCGAATGCGTGAAAGGATGTAAGATCGGTGTCGGGCATGCCTTCTACCTCGTTGGGCGAGAGGCCTGCGCTTGCGTCAAGCGTGATGTTAGCCGACGTCGGAAGAGCGTTCATAATATCTACCGCGTGATACATCGCGTACTCCGCTGCAGCGGTCGGCGCGTTCGATCTATGCATAATCGATCGCATAATTGCCCCAAGATCTTTAATTTTGCGCTCGCATGTTGAATTCTGCCATTTCCCTAGGTCGCCAGGACAACTGAAAGATTGAATTGCTCCTACCTCTTTGCTCCAGTTCAGAACGTCGCGGTTAATGAATTCTGATCCCTGATCACTTTGCAATTGAATCCGGTGGGAGTAATAGTGCATGCCCTCCGGAGTATGTCGGAGCTTGAGGCAATGCCCGCGCAATTTGTCAGCCACCGATGCTCCCGAACGATTTTTCATTGCGTAGGTATAAATCTTGCGATGACAATCGTCGACCAAGACGAGGGCCTCGCATATCCCATTCCAGCACCGGCCCAATGGTATAGTATCAGCGTGGAAGAATTGCCCGGGTTTTGTGGATCTGGCCGGAAAGCATTGTATATTATGAGCACCGTGACAAACGCAGGACGTGGCCTGCACAGGCACGCTTGATTCGATGATAGTTTCGTACTTGGCAGCTGCAGCGTCACTTTCCGCCAGTTGCTTAATTGCGTGTTTAAGTTCTGGTTCGACCGGTTGGAAGTACTGTCCAGTGACTTCTCTCGGGGATACATTTGTGCGTTCATACATGCGTCTGGAGGGTGTGCTGGATTTAGTCGCAGCACAGAGGGGGCAGGGCGATGGAAGACTTGTCAATACGCATATGCCTGCACGTGCGCATGCCTTGTATACTCGACGTTGGTCGCAGCAGCCGAAAATGGTATGATATTTCGCTGACAGCATCTCCTTAGAGTAGCCCCGAGATTGAATATCCATTGAATGCGCGTGGATGGACGTCGGCGGCGAATGAAATGAGTAAGGAAAGAATGACAGGTGATTCCATGTTTCGAGCGTGAGGTTTCCAAGCATTTGTCTATGTGGTGCGGATTGAAGCGTACCGTGAGGTAGCAGCTGATTAATTTGTACAGTCACATTCCCTGAATCATCCCGAGCTTCAATACATTCCTTGCCTTCGAATATAATCGTATGCCCCGCATTTTGAAACCAGCGTGTAGGAAATAGGTCCCAGTTGAATTGAGCACATAAGGTGACACGCGTTTGTGCCACCAATTCACATTGGTTACCTTTAATATCCTTGAAGTCCATTCCTACATACATGGTAGCCGTGCCATCTGTCGTGAATGTGCCGGCTGCGGCATCGCCGACTGTTACATCGTCTCTATTCCAATTACT
>CALGTP010000266.1 GCA_937902105.1 uncultured Actinomycetes bacterium | reverse complement strand
TCCGAGCAGGAGTTTCAGCGCCGCAAGCAGGAAAAGGAGTGCGTGTGGTGTTCGTCAAAGGACCATTTCCTGTTCTCTTGTCCAGATTACGTAACCCATGGCTTGAACAAGTCTCGTGCGCAAGGTCAGCAGCAGGGGAGAGCGGACTACAAACGTGAGCTAAAGGACCGCGTCCTCTCGCGCGCAGACGCGCAACGCCATTTTCGTCGCACGGGTGAAGTTGCAGGCGCCCACGCGCGAGCAAATGTCGTCGACGGGACGGCGGCCACGGCGCTAGACAAGGACCGTGGACGCGAGATTGAGCGTGGGCGATATGCACCTGCGATAGGCGGGCGTTCGCTCTCACGATCGCTCTCACGGGGTTTGAGCTCGTCGTCAGTGTCGTCGGCGGGGAGTGACGCTTTTGCATTCGTCAGCGATGATGACGACCCAGGGGCGGGAAACGGGAACGGGGCGGGCCGTTAAAAGGCTCGTGCGGGGAGCAATCACCGGCTCACCGGCCCCCGGATCCCGAGGTGAGCGCTCTAATTCGACGTAGCTGGATCCCGCCGACCGTTATGGAGGGCGAGGCTACAGCCGAAGGTGCGGTTGCCAAGGTATCGCGCGTGCGTTATTCTTTACCACGAAGCTATGCATGGGTACGCACTGCAGAGGGTACAGCGAGGAGGGTCATAGTGCTGTGGGACACCGGGGCTACACACACAATTATTAATCCTAAAATAGTAGCTGATTTAAACCTAGTAGTTAAGAAGGGACAGGGTCCTACATTATTGTCTATGACAGATGATCATACACAGAAATGCAGCGGTGTAGTTGAGAATTTGCAGATATTAGCAGGCCAGTTCAAAGAAAGAGTAGATATGATTGTGGCGGATATTGGTAGTGATGATATTATTGTAGGTAATGATATTTTAGAACCGGCGTGCGGAGGGCACGGTCGCGGTAAGCCAGGGTTTTGGCAAATGATTAAGGGAGAGACTATATTTGACATTCCATTAATAGGCGAGGGTGTCGGGGGTAGGATAGAAAAGGTATCGGGAGTGAAGAAAATTAGGAAATTGCTGCAGAACCACGGTGCTCATTTAAGGGTAGTGCATGTGCGTAAGACAGAGGACTTTGTTTCGTCATCAAATAGTTTAGAGACAGAGTTGCAAGATAAGGATGGGGAAACGAGGGGAGAGTCGGAGGCAGCTAGGGGCACGGAGGAAGTACCAGATTCAGCGCGCATGAAGGCGGCATTGAGGCAACACGGTCGGCGTTACGCGGAGCTCGAGCGGCGCATGGCGGAGGACAAGGCGGAGTTTGACACCAAGAGTGAACAAGTAAAGGAGCAGCTGAAACGCGAGTTCCCCGATTTATTCACGGATCCGCAATCCTTGCCACCACTGCGTCATCAGAATCATCGGATTGAGCTTGAGGAGGGCGCGATGCTTCCGAAGTCGCGCGGATTGCCGCGGTTATCGCACACGGAGATGGAGGAAACGCGTCGGATTATTGATGACTTCGTGCGCAAGGGCTGGATAGAACCGTCAATGAGTCCGCATGGTGCAGCGCTCTTCTTTGTGCCGAAGCCAAGTGGGCGAGGACTGCTGGCAGTTTCGGATTACAGGCAGATCAATAAGATCACAAAGAAAATTCTTCCGTCATTGCCACTGGTGGAAAACATTTTGACGCAGATGGAGGGAGCGCAATTCTTCAGCGGATTGGATTTGACGTCGTTTTTCTATCAGATTCGTGTAGAACCTGAAGACGTTCCTTTGACTGCGATGCGTACCATTTATGGAATGTATCAATTCAAGGTTTGTCCTATGGGCATGACAGGTAGTGTGGGTACTGCGATGGCCAATATGGAGTCCATTCTAAGTCACGTGATCAGTTTGCCGGGCGAAACACTCCCGGCGAATCCACGTGTCGTTCCGCCCTTGCCAGAGCAGCCAGGTTTTACGGCGGACGAGAGCTGGAAGCTATTGCAATATCATTCAGCACTTGGGTCTTATTGCTGTGTTTTTATCGATGATATTCTAATTCACTCCCGTACCGAGGAGGAGCATTTACGTCATCTGCGTCAGGTCTGTGCAACGTTGGTGCAGCACAAGCTCTATTTGAATCTGGAAAAGTGCGAGATCATGAAGCCGCAGATCACGTACTTGGGCAATATTATTGGGAGATACGGGACAATGCCTACCAAGGAGCGCACGCAGGCGGTGCGATTGTGGCCTACGCCCATGGATGTCTCAGATGTACGCGCGTTTTTGGGCTTGTGTGGGTTTGTGCGTCGTTGGATTCCGGATTTTGCGGATCTTGCGGCCCCGTTGAATCTTTTGCTCAAGAAGGGCGAGCCGTGGCGCTGGGGTGAGGCACAAGAATTAGGGTTTGAAGAACTTAAAATACGTTGCGCTACACCACCTGTGCTTGCTATTCCGACTCGACACGACAAGCTAGTGGTACGTACCGACGCTTCGCGCGAGGCGATGGGCATTGCTATATATCGCAGAGATGCAGATGGGTACCTGCAACCAGTGGAGTACAAGAGTAAAGCGTTTGTCGACGCGCAGAAGAAGCTGCCTGCACACGATCGAGAATGTTTGGCTTTACTGTATGCCTTGAAATCTTTTCGACATTACTTGCTTCATCGGGAGTTTGAAGTGCAAACGGATAATTCGGCACTCGCTCAAGTATTTTCTTCGCGCGATCTCAGTGATTTATATGCGCGTTGGTACCACAAGATAGCTGAGTTTTCAGGCATGCGAATCGTGCACCGGCCTGGAAGGAAAATGTGGTGTGCCGATGCACTGAGTCGCCGACGACAAGCGGAGGAGGATGACCCAACGCCGTTTGAGGTAGAGCCGGGTGAGCTCGCCAAGGTAGAATTGCAGCCGGGAGTAGAAAGAGTGCGGCTTTGCCAGGATTCAGATCGCAAGTTTTACATGCGGATAGTAGAGGGGGCTAGCGTGCGTAAGGCAGCCGTAGAGGCGGTATGTCACAGCGCGGCGGTCTTCAGCACGAGCTCAGCGGTGCCAGAGGATTTGCAACGGTACTCGCAGGAATGGCCAGCATTCTATGAGAAAGATCCCGAATTTCAGGAGATCTGGAGGCGAGGTGGACAGGAAGATTGGGGCTTTTTCAGGCTAAACGGGCTCCTTTGGAAAGAAGGTCCAGCTGACGCTAGGTTATGTGTGCCTGCTGGGGCAGATCGGACAAAAATACTGGCGCAAATGCATGACGCCTTGGGGCATCCTGGCAAACACCGCACGCTAGCGCGTGTGCTGGGAAGCTATTATTGGCGCGGGGCATACAGTGATACGGTGCGCTATGTCAGATCCTGCCATAAATGTCAGCTCAGCAAGCAAGATCGGCGGAACCGGGAAGGAGATGCGCGCGCGCTACCAGTGCCAGCAGAGCCATGGGAGGCGGTACACATGGATTGGATAACGGGTCTGCCGAAGGCAGCTGACGGCTCAGATGCGGTGTTGGTTTTTATTGATGCTTTGACAGGAATGGTACATTTTCAAGCGTGCCAAAAGACTGACACGTCTAAGGATACGGCGCAGCATTTTGTGCATAATGTGGTGAGGTTGCACGGCGTACCGAGAGCTATTCATTCGGACCGTGACATTCGGTTAACGGCGCATTTTTGGAAGTCATTACAGGAGCGACTTGGCACGGAGTTACGATTCACAACGCGACATCATCCGCAAGCGAACGGGAAGGTAGAAAGAGCTAATGCTACGTTGACAGAGGTCTTGCGTTCAATGTGTGATTGGGCTGGAAGGGATTGGCGTCAGCATTTGGATATGGCGGAATTCGTAGTGAATGGAAGCGCGTCGAGTGTTACAGGCATGACTCCGTTTTTCAGCAATTTTGCACGTGAACCTCGTACGCCAGCTAACGTCGGCCATCCTCGGCTGAATGTGCCAGCAGCGGATGAAATGGCTGATGCAATTTTTGCAGCAATCACGCATACTCGCGACGTGATGCAACGAGCGAAGCAGACGTATGAAAAGCAAGGGTGGCGTGGTGCGCTCGAACAATATCAGGC
>CALGTP010000265.1 GCA_937902105.1 uncultured Actinomycetes bacterium | reverse complement strand
TCAGGAGCGAGGCAGAGGGTGAAACGCGAGCTCAAGCACTTGCACCCGGAGTATCACTGCTTCCTAGAAGCAGGGAAGGACCCGCTCCCCTCAGACGGGAACGGCTCTAATACAGAAGGACTGAACAGCCCGTGGTGCAATCGAGGACACTTTGCAGTGGCCACTTTCCTCCATCGAGAGGTTTTCAAGACAGCACAAAGACGAGAGTGGCACGTTGATGCAGAAAGGAAAGTGCTAAGACACATGACAAGAGGCAGGGTGTTACGGGTAGAAGCGGAATTGCATGATGGGCAGCGAATGCAAATTTTTAATGTGCATCAAGCAACGTCAGGTGACGTACAGCTTCAGCAGCACACATGGCAGATCCTAGCCAAAAGTGTCGCAGAGTGTAAACATCAGCGCATCCTCTTGGGGGGCGATCTCAACGCGAGTGCGAATGGCGCCAGGGTGGGTTATGCGGAGTCTAATGCCGGGCACATGGCGAAAGTGGACGCACTCCTCCACAACTTCGTGCACGACACGCAAGGTGAAATGATGTCGCCAAGTACGGCGTCTTGGAGGAGGGACAACAAGAGTGCCAAGCTTGACCACATCGTCACATGGAACCTCCCCCACGATAGTAACGCGGGCTCTCTGGGGGCGTGTTGGCGGAGTGTCGGAACAGAGATCCCGGAAGGATGTGAGGCGTTAGACAGCCCGGAGCTGGCGCAACGGCTGAAGGACACGCTCATCCTTACACAGCATGAGCTCTCTCAACTCCTGCCACCAGGCCTGACCACGCGAAGTGTGGTGAAAGTGGGAGATCAAGTCCTTCAACCGGTCCCGCTGGGACAAGTGGATTGGTTGGGAGGCCCCCAGCACGATCATGCTATGGTAGGCTTTCGTATCGCGCCACTAGTACTAATGCACACTCGTAAATATGCTCCACCAGCAAGAGGACGGGCGCGCATCCGCCTGAAAGACTGGCAGAGAATGGCACCAGCGCTACAGAAAGAGCTGAGTGGAGGTGCAGAGGCAATGGGCAAGGAGGTCCGAGCAGGGACAGTTGATGTAGGCACAGCGGTGCAAGATACACTACGGAACAGAAACCAACTGGCTCAGAGCTGGATGGCGCCGACAATTCGATCCAGAGAACATCAGCAACGTCGATCGGCGCACAGGAGTCATGAGCAGATCCAACTCCTTAGAACAATCGCGAGGGTGGACGCAGCGTTGCGAGATGGCCCACAGGCTGCACGGGTCACAAGATCACAAGATCTCGTGCTAGAAGACATGGACGTGGCATGGAGTTCACCACTCAGCCCCCAAGAGAAGTTGCTCATCACATCAACGGAGCTCTGGAAGGAGTATCTAACGGTCAGTTTGAGAAGTTGCAAAAACGAACTGGAGAAACAGACAAATGACCAGCTTCGAGAGAACAGACGGGCGATGGATCAGCGAGCCAGGAGAGCATTTGAAGACGAACACAAGGGGCCAAGCAAGTTTGCAGGCAAAAGGGTGGAACACCGCACTCAAGAAGAGCTGAAGTGGCGGGTACCACACGGGCTTCAGTGGGTGGAAAAGCATGAAGACCGTCGAGATGCAGTGTGGGCTACCAGGCTGGCCCAACTACAGAAGGTATGTCCTAACGTGAGTATCCAGCACACAACGGGTGAAGCGTGTGTGGGCGTGATGCAGGCAGGTAAACAGTCAGAAGAAGAAGTCAGAAAGAGAATTGCGGATGCAGGGAAGCGGTGGCGGCACCGAGCGGTGGTGCAGCACAAGCTCGAACTCGCAAAAGCCATTGGGAGCATCGCCACCAGATGGAAGCTCATCCCAGGGGACAACACCAGGCTGGAGGATTTGCTAGACACAGCGGTGCTCGAGGTGTTACAATGGCCGAGAAGTGTACGCATGCATGCAAGGGTTGGCAGCATGGGCCTGAGGGGATCACAGGAGTATCGGTGGGTGACGACAGGCCCAGGAGCGCAACAAGAAATGGAAGAGTGGCTGCAGTGTCTCGACGTGAATACTTGTACTCTACGTGTCTCTCCCTTCCAATTGCAATGGAACCAATGTCAGCTTGTACTCAGCCATGGTGGGCTTCGATGGAAAGCTGAAGTGTCGGGAAGGGAAGTACATGAAGGAGGACAGGCAGAAGAGACAGCCCCAACTCAACCCGAATGCGGCACGGGGGAGTCAAGTGAGCACGGAAGGACCAGCGGAGGAAACCGAAAGCAGACGAGAATAGTACCATCCACGGTGACAGCAGGCGCACCGAGCGGTGACAGGCTCGTAAGAATCGTCACGCTGACAACACCATCACTGGCCATGGTCGATACCCTCTTGACGGAAAGTCAAAGGTGGGACTCAGCAATCCTCCTCGATCGACAAATCCTGGTGGATGAAGGGCCGTGGCGAGGTACAGATATGACGATTGCGTGGGAACTGTACTTCCAAGCACAAGGACTGGCACCTGCAGCTAGATGCGGACAACAAGGCTGCACTCTCAAGCAGCCACACGTCATTGTAGCTAAGGCCGACGAGAGCGGGCATCATGAACAACCCAGACGGCAGCTAACGGGCTTTTGTGAAGACTGTTGGCGGCATACGCACCTCCGCCATGGTCGGGAAGACGTCGCCGACATGAGCTTCCTCTTCAATGCGGGGGTTTTTAAAAAGAGTACGAGGATTGACCCCAGGGCAAGACTCAAAGGCAGGGTCACCGACAACGAGTTTAGAAGTTTCGTAGACAGCTGCTTGAAGGCGAACAAATCGCCAGGTCCTGATGGGTACACGAATGAGTGTGTAAAGACAATGTCACACGCAGAACTTGAAGTGCTCAGAGCGTGGGCTAATGAAATACTGGCCCTCGAAGGAGCACGAGTGATGACGGTGGAAGAAATGAATGGCACCATCAGCCTGCTCCATAAGGGCGGAACCACTGACGACAAACCGCAGGATTGGCGGCCGGTGGTTCTGCTCAACTGCACCAACCAGCTGGTAATGCACATTCTCAACGCACGGCTCAGAAGCATTGTAGAGAAAGCAGGTATCCTGGAGCCGGGCCAATCAGGGGGGAGGCAGGGTAGAAGCACAGACATCAACCTAGCCAAGCTTGAATGGGTTACGCAAGAAGCAGTTGCTCAGGGAAGGAGGGTCTATCGAGTTGATGTAGACTTTTGCAATGCGTTCAATGCCATGTCGCAGGCAGCCCTCTGGGCGGTCATGCGCGCATATGGCATTCCGGACGTGGATTTACTGGTGTCACTGTATGAGCACTCCACTGTTAGGATGGCGCCGAACGACCCGCAGTGCGCGACAATTGCCTTCGACACCGGGGTTGCACAAGGTAGTGCCCTGTCTCCGTTGCTTTTCCTAGTGTTTATGAACGCACTACTAGGGTTGATCACAGACCGGGGACGGCGCCTACGTGTCTCGCATGGACTCAAGTGTGGAGTGCAAGTACGCAAGAGAGGCAAGCCTCAAGACACAGAACAGGTAGAACATGTAGGACAGTTCAACCTCATCGGCTTCGTCGATGACTTGTCCCTCTTCACGCAAACACTGGGAGGGGCACAAGCGCTTTTAGAAGCGATTCAGGAGTTTGAGCTTTGGAGTGGGCTGAAGGTTAACAGAAAGAAGACATGTGCAATGATCATTGAGCAGCAGGGATCGGGTCAGTGTCAGACGGATGAAACGCTGA
>CALGTP010000264.1 GCA_937902105.1 uncultured Actinomycetes bacterium | reverse complement strand
TTTGGATCATGCTTTGTTCTCGTGAAGCTATGTCCATCCTAAAAAATTGCTACGCTTTTCTTCGTGCTCATTATCTTGTTAACACCCAGTTGTGGCCTTCAGTTCGGAAGGAACTTTTGCAAGTTCGTGCTTTGCTCCCGTTGTTTTCGGCTAATCAATGTGCTGCCTGGTCACCTTGTGTGTTTGCTTCAGACGCTTCGTCAATTGGCATTGGTGTTTGTAGCAAGTTAGTTGACAGCAGTCTCACTGGCCATTTGGGAAGGAAATCAGAGAGGTGGCGTTATTTGGTCGATGATAAAATATCGGCCCGAAAGTCTGCCCTGGGTTTAGAAGTTTCTTCCCCTGATTTCCTTCTATTGGAACATGATCAGCAGTTGCAGCAGGAGATCTCGTTGTTTGAAGAAGTTCCTCATTCACTTTTGGAGTCCAGTTCTTGGAAGGTCGTTCATGTTGGCAAGTTATTCAAGTCAGAGCATATTACTAGAAGCGAGGGCAGAGCTCTCATTCATGCTGTTCATCACGCAATTCGTTCGTCCTCTTCCCTTGGTGCCAAAGTGTTGTTTCTTGTCGATAACATGTCATTGTGCCTCGGTTGCTGCAGAGGGCGTTCTAGTAAGAAGAATCTTGTGCCGGTTTTGAGAGAGTTAGCAGCTATCAGTTTGGCCACAGGTTTAAAAATTGTCACCAGATGGATTCCATCCGAACTTAATCCCTCGGATGGCCCTTCCAGGGGAAAGCGTCCCGATGGCTCAAAGTGGGGGAAGCGCTCCTCCAATAAGTTATCCCCGGTCCCTCCTCCATTTTCCGAAGGTACTTCCAATGACTGCGCTGCGCAGAATGACGACTTTGAACTTTGTGGTGCTGAACCTCCTCACGCTCTTCATAACGTGCCAGGCTCCCTTTTTGGTGGGCCTGCCCTCCATTGCCAAGATCTCCAAGAACAAGGTGCGAAGTATCCGGTCGCTCCCGCCCCCGCTGTCTGTCAGTCAGGTGATAGGGGCGGTAGAGCAGACGCTTCTCACACATTACAGTCTCCCAGGTTTCTCGACATCGCACCTCGAGCTGATCTCGGTGAAGCCGCCTACCCTCAACGACTACATCATCCGGGCGACGGAGTTTGCTACTTGGTGCGCGACGCTGGGTCTACACTGGGTCTCGGACCCGGAGCTGGACCTGGCTCTCCTCCTGTTCTTCGACATGCTCTTCTTCAAGGGGAAGGGGGTCGATGCTGGCAGCAAACTCGTGGCCGCCCTGAAGTACATGATGCCGCGCTTCGCTCGCGTTGGCGCCGGCACACTTCCCAGGTCTTCGCGGGCTTTGACCTCGTGGGGCAAGGCTCGGCCTGGAAGCCAACGGCTCCCCTTCCCCTTGATCGCGCTGATGGCTGTGATCGGAGTTCTGACACATCAGGGGAAGACATGGGAAGCCCTGTACCTCTACGTACAGTTTCGAACCTACATCCGCCCCGGAGCTTTCGCCAAGCTCAGGGTAAACCAATTGATTCCGCCCGCCCTGGCCGCCGGCCTCGTGTGCAGCCACTGGTGCCTGAACCTCAACCCGGTGGAGGAACTCGTACCTGGAAAAACCGGGCTCTACGACGAGTCCATCATGTGGGACTCAGACCTTTGGGCGGGGGTCCTCTTCACGCGACTTCTTCAAGGTCGCTCACCATCGGATCTCCTTTGGCCGATGGATCACGGCGACATCATCTTCCTGTTCAGGAACACTTGCGCGCAGCTCGGTATGTCGTGCCTGGCTCCTTGCCTGTACGGCCTCCGTCACGGAGGTGCTTCCCAGGACCTGCTCTCGCGCACGAGGACATTGGAGGAAGTCAAGAAGAGGGGCGGCTGGCGCAGCGACGCCAGCCTCAAACGTTACGGCAAGGATGCCAAACTCACCGCGGAGCTGAACAAGATTCCACAGGTTGTCCGCGACTACGGGATGAAGATCGGCACGCACCTGGAGGCAGTCCTGGTCCACAACATTTGCTTCACCCCGCCGCTCCTGCCACAGCTGGTCCGCTGAGGCCTTCCGATGCTGGTTTGGTGCATGCCGCTGGCCTCGGGACGACGAAGCTGTCAGACGCTTCAGTGATCCGCCGACTCAAAGACATTTTGCGCACAGAGTGTGCCCATGCTTCTCGAAATAAAAAACAGTGTTTCCTGGAGTTGTTCAGTGGTACCGGACGTGTTTCATCATATATCAGGTCTTTAGGTTTTGCCGTCATTGCATTTGATATTTTCTTCGGTCCCGAATTTGATCTATTGAGGCCATGTGTTTTGCAGCTTATCAAAGGTTGGATCAGGGGTGGTGTTGTTTTGGGTTGTTACTTTGGAACTCCTTGTAGTAGTTGGTCTCTGGCTCGTCGTGGGCCCGCTACTAGTTCATGGGGTCCCTTACGCTCACCCGATTGCATTTATGGTCTTCCGGGCTTGTCGGATAAAGATCAAGCCAAAGTCCAAGTTGGAAATGAAACCATGAGAGCTACTGTCAATATTATCAGACATTGCCTCAAGTTTGGGTTGCCTTGTATTTTGGAAAACCCTATCAATTCCAGGTTGTTCCATGCCCCGGAGGTCCTTTCCCTTATCCAACATCCTACTTATATCAGGCACTGTTGTGATCAATGCCGTTTCTCTTCTGCTTGGAGAAAGCGCACAGGCATTTGGACTTGGAATTGTCAAGATAACCTTTTGTTGGATCATCGTTGCACTGGGTCTCAAGGCTTTTGTAGTACGTCACAAATCAAACACGTTGTGCTTTCGGGTTCTGCTCCTGGAACCAACAAGTTGTTGACTTCTCTCGCCTCTGAGTATCCACGTCCCTTTGCAAAGATTTTAGCACGAGCTCTTGTCGATAGCTACGATGCTCTTATTGATTCCAAAGTTCTTTCTTTGTTGCGGCTGTAGCCACGGAGTTTCTCCTTTTGGAGTTAGTTTGGTTTGGTTTCGTAGCCGAGCTAACTTGCAAGAGCTCCTGGCACTGCTGCGCTTCACGCCTGCTTCTCATACACTTGGAAAAAGAAGCATGTCATTCATACATGTCTTTTTCTTTCAAGTGGTATATGAAAACGGCCTTGATGGGAGTTCTTGAACATAAATCAAATATAGTGAAAATTAAGCCGCAACTACATGTACATCCGTAACATGTTTATGCTCAAGAGCAACATGTCTGGAGTTAGTTTTGCATCATTCGAGCCCTATGGCTTGATCGCTGCATTCTTCGCTGGCTCCGCATACGCTCCCGCGGCCTGCCCTGCTTGCCCGGAGTGCCCGGTCGGCGCCGCGTGCATCTGCAGCACAGGACTTCCGATAGTCCTTGTGCTGGTGGGCTTCGGTTTCCTCCTCGGGGTTTGGGCGAAATCCCACCTGGGGAGGTTTGTCGGACGCAGCGCTGCGGTAACTGACGTGCCTTCGAAAGGCAAAGGAGGCAGTGGCAAAGGCCAGTGGCTTGGCCAGATCGCTGGTTAAGCCGCCATGGCCCTGGCTCTCGGTTCTTCCTTGCTGGTTCGTTACAACGTTGGCGGCGCGCCGGAGTACCATGCGCGACAGATCTTGGCACATGTAACTGACGGGCAGTATGTTTGCCTCACCCCGGACTTCGATGTCTACAGTGAGGACTACAATGGGCCCGACTTTTTGGATGTCCTTGTTCGCCCAGCGGACAATTCTGTCCCTGCGGGGATCCCTCCTCAGCAG
>CALGTP010000263.1 GCA_937902105.1 uncultured Actinomycetes bacterium | reverse complement strand
GAATTCACAGGGTTTGGGGGCATGCCTTATTGTTTCCCATAAGTTTGTTTAGGGTTTGGGGACCACCTGAACATCAAGCAGAGGCCCCACCTGCGGAGGAGCCGGCCCCACCTGAACATCAAGGGGAGGCCCCACCTGCGGAGGAGCCGGCCCCACTTGAACATCAAGAGGAGGCCTTACCTGCGGAGGAGCTGGCCCCACCTGCGGAGGAGCCGGCCCCACCTGCGGAGGCTCCTGCAGCCGCGCAGCAGCTACAGCATCTCAGCGGCAAGCAGGAGGTCAATACATTTATGATGGTAAAACCAGCCACAGGGAACCATCTATTTTTGATTTTGCTAGTAGTTACCATTCAAATGATGCCCAACTAGACCACTAGTCTGCGGCTGGTAATTGCCATCATAACAACACATTCAAAGAGTTGGTCGCATAACACTCATTCTACTCATTCAGGGGCTGTGCTCTTCGGCCGTAGGATTTGTTTACCAGACATAGTTACATTGCAAGAACATATGACAAACCGCAATACAGTGCAACCGAAATAGTATGCGATAATATGCGCACTCTGGTGGCACATTGGAATTACATCACATCTTTGAAGCTGGCTATGTTGTAGCCATTTGCGACCAATCAGACAGAGATCAACTTTTTGCTATCGTCAGCTTGTCTGTTGTAGCTTCCACCTCGCGATGGCGGTGTTGCGATCTCGGCGGAACCTTGCTGGGCTTCTGGCACTCACTGCGCTGAGCGTAGCCTGTCAGTGATTCAGTTCGTGTTGTGCGATGTGTTTGGATTAGCTACGCGAACATGTTTAAACTAGCTGTGTTTGTTTTTGTAGGCTCTTGTTAGCGATGTTGAGGCATTGGCAGGCAAACTGCCAACACTTGAGGATGACACGACGACGTTGATGGACGAGGGACAGTGGTACAATGCTGCTGAAGACCTCGCCTTCCTCGCTGACTATGCACAGAGGTGGACGGGTTACTCGTTTTGTACGGCAATGCATGTTGGACCATGTTTGACTGTTGCTGTGTAGTTACATGTGTTGAGCATTGTTGAGCTATGGCGATTACTGCCGTTGTTTGCACATGTTTACGCTCGTCTTGTAATATAATATAGGTTGCGACGAACTACAATAGATTTCGACATATCTCGACAGTTGATGTTCTGTTGTTGCCTAGCTAATACACCTTTTCGTCCCTAGCTGGGAAACCAGATAAGGCGAGAGGAACCTTCACTGTCTGGATTTGTATTCAGCCTCGTCCAAGATAGCGACACTTAGTGTCACTTAGTATCACTTGGTCATGTGTAGGCAGAGTTAGAGTGTGTCATAGCGTGTCATAGCATGGTGAGTTGTGATTTGCTTGGCGTGGAGACTTTACTTTGTTGATGTCCCATGTTATTCTGTTATTCTATGTTGTCCTGACTTGGTTGTGTGCAAGTTGTTTTAGAGCAGGGGCTTGGAGAAGGAACACTTGGATAGCACGTGGGTACAAGGCGGTCGCCTTCGACATAAAGAACAACCCTTTGCACGACGTCACGTCAAAGCCAGGGTTTTTGATGATGCTCGATTACGGCCTTGCGTTGCTTAGTTCATCTTTTCGCGTTGCTAAGTGTTGCATTGTTTCGCAGTGACACCTTGTCTTACATTGCTAGCCCACGGTTGGTGTTGAATGGTGTTGAGGTCATGCAAGTTCCTGGCTTGATCATGCGGAAAATGATGGAAAATGTGTAAGCAGACATAGTCATTGCAAACCAGCAGTTCCAACAGCAAGCTAGTCTGCCGCATGCATTTTGATCAAGGTTGGTTGACTACGGAATGTGTCCCTCGGGTCCACCTTGTTCACTTTTCGTGGGCATATCTGCGGACACTCACCGGCGCCACGAAACTTAGTGCTCACTCATGCCAGTCTATTTCACTGATGCGCCTGTTTGTTGGTCTTGAGATGCCTTGCAGTTTCTCATTTGTTTCTCAGCGGGGACTCTAGTAGGGATGGGTCTGTCCACAACTTAGTGTTATGAGGCAATTCTAGTCAAAATTGGAAGTTGTGGACTGACCCAAATCAGTCACCGTAACAAGTGAGAAAGTGCCAGATGTTATTAGCGTGTGTCAGAATGGTATATGTTTTCATTTTGCTCTTAAATCAACTTCAGGTGGGTCGCCCCCTCGGCGATTGCGCTAATTACAAAGTCAGGCTATCGAATCGCATTGTTGCCAGCACCGTGGCTTAGTTATGCTTAGTTTATGGTTGACTGAGTTAGTTTGGGTCTCCGTGTTGTTATTTCCCCCAAGGGGACTCTTGCAAGTTGTAGTTTTGTGTGGTTGGCTCTGCTTAGCTGAAAAACTAGGGGTTAGTGAAAACATACGTGCAGCCTCCAGCCATTTAAGCAATTGACTAAGGTTACATTTTATGAGCTACTTCATCGGTTCCGCCCTCGAGTCTTTGTGCTCGTGGAGCAACCCTTCTCATCCTGGATGCTGAAACAGGCGTCGTGTTTGAATACCCCTGTAAGTCATTGTAAGTCTACGAAGCAATGATAATCGAAACATGTGCAAGTCTACGAAGCAATGCTAGCATCTGTTG
>CALGTP010000262.1 GCA_937902105.1 uncultured Actinomycetes bacterium | reverse complement strand
AGTTCAACGAAAAACGGAAAATGTTCAAAACCTCAGTTCACATGGTCAAGCAATTCTATGAAGACATGGGTTTGCAGTCAAAGCTGCGTGTGATCACCACTGCTGGACACTTCATTCACTCAGAATTTGTGGCAAGCCTGAATATCATGACCGAGGGACAGGACGCTATGATCCAATTTGGTATCGATCGATCGACAGTAATTAACTTAGCTGTTCTTTACCGTGCGCTGGCAGTTTGCGACTGTGTTGTTTGTGTTTTCCCTTGTGAGTCTAACTTGTTGTTTGAAGCTCCGTTGTCTGCAAGGCGACTTGGTATCGAACATATCTTGCAGATATGCTGCGCTCCAACCACGATGAGCAAATTATGACCGAGAAACTTCTGCTTACTCCACGTTTGGGCAGGCAGATAGATGATGAGTGCGAGGCGCAGTGGTTCAAAGCTGAGGTGGAAGTGGCAACGCAGTACTGGAAACTGACGACCACCCTCGCTGCGAATGAAATGTGGTCATTGCTGCTATATATCCTGACTTTCCCATGCATGCTCTCTGGGCTTCAATCTTCAGACGCAGTGGCATCGGCCAGATCAGGAGACACAGCAAAGAAACTTGTGACCGCAATCATCAAAGCAGAGGCTTTGGTGAAGGAAGACCGAGTACTTCATTCACGCCTTGAGGATCTCTTGCAGACAGCAGCTTTCACTAAGGAGGGATTTGCTCGTGAACAGATGTCTGTGGCTTTGAGAGAGGAGTTCAAACCTACAAGCCAGGAGCTGAAGGACGCAACCTTTCTGATGGAAGGTGGCAGCTCCACGACGGCTGATTGTCTTGAGCGCTGTTTTGCTACCTTGGCTGAGGTCACCAGGAAGTACAGCAACAAACGGATGGAGCCTTTTACGAAATGGTTTTATGCATCAGCATCGCCATACACTGAGTCAGGAGGAATGCCATCCCCATCGACGACAAAATCAGATTATGTGGCGACTGCTAAGGCCCTGTCGCAGACATCGTTTCTCCAGGCATTCAAAGTTGAGTCGCCGCTTGATTCGTGTTTTCATCATATGTTGTTCTGGTTTGCAGGTCCTGGTGTAGTGTCGGTATGTTTGGGTTTCTTTTTGCTTCGGCTCATTTCAAAGGCGCTAAGGTCACCTTTGCCGGAAAACTTTCCGAGGCCCAAAGACATCATCAAGAAGTGGAAGCCAGCTGGCCACGCAGCGAATCGAGAGATGGCTTCTGCGTCAGCGTTCCTAATCTACGACGCACCGACTGAATTTGCCAATGTGAAGGATGCCTGGAAAGGCTACGGAGTTCATAGGAATCTGTGCCATTTTGATTTACGACACTCGCCATTATATTTTCATGCCCAAAGCTAGTTTTTGTTTTGAATTTCATTATGACTTCGCAACCCCATAGAGGTTGCTTTCTTTTGAAGGGCTCAATTTACCAGCACAAGATTTCCAACCGATATTATCTGGCTGCAGGGTTCTACAAGTATGCTGGCATTCGGATCCCGATGAAATCCATTGAGTCACAGGGTATCGTTTCTTGGATGTGTAAAAACGTGTTTTTCGATGTTGGAAGGGTTGCTGTATGGTTTTTGGGTGGCGAGTTTTGGCAGTAGATGCCAGTCAAGTTCATAAAGGTTTACCTGATGCTTGACCCATTGGCAGTACCACGGCCGCTACAGTACTTCAACTTTAGCTTGCAGCCGGACTTGTGCCAATACGAGTTTGTGCAGACCAAGGTTGTGCCTCCTGTTGCATCCCCTCCCAATGGGCCTGGTGGTGCAGTTGTGAAGATCAAAGGCCCCAATCAGCCCATCTTGCCATCTGCGCTAATTACCGGGATCAAGTTCCGTACAGTAGAGGAGCTAACACGTGTTATGGTGGAGGTCGGGTGCGCCTTGCCAACGCAGGGGACAGGAAAAAGAGGCGGAGTGGTGAAAGCTGATTTGGCCAAGGCTCTCGTTGAACATCAGTGCCCAGACCAAACGCAGGATAAAAAAGCATGGATGGTTGACAAGATGGTGGGCCGCAAAAACAAACAACGACTCGACGATATGCCGGCAGACATCGAACATGAGTCAGAGTTTCTTCAATTGTTAGCCGGCCTTGATATGGAAGATTGTTTTGACAAGTTCAAACAATTTGCAATGGAAAAGCACAAGGAAGTCGTGAAACTGAAACGCCAACTCAGTGAAACGGTAGAGAGTCAGAATCGGGCGGCGGAGTCAGAACCAACACTACCAACAATAGTCCCTCACGAGGGCACCGACAAAGACAAATGGCAGACAATTACTCCTCGGGAGCTGTACCAGCTGTTGCCAGGCAAACACACACTGCCATATGTGTACCTTAAGCGACTTCCAGATATAGGGAAGGGTGGCCGCTATCAGGGAGTTTACCAATGACCTCGCCCTAGTTACTTATGCCCCTTGAGCCGTGGCCACCCTATCCATGGACCCCAAACCCTACGAATTCATTGGGGAAATGGTTTATCCGTGGTCCAAACCCTGTGAATTCATAGGGGAGATAGTTATCCATGGTCCAAGCCCTGTGAACTCATAGGGGCCCTAGTTACTTATGCC
>CALGTP010000261.1 GCA_937902105.1 uncultured Actinomycetes bacterium | reverse complement strand
AAGAATGCTGCTGTCAAGAAGGCTGCTGTGAAGAAGGTTGCGCCTGCCAAGAATGCTGCTGTGAAGAAAGCCGTACCTGTGAAGAAGGTTGCGCCTGCGAAGAAGGCTGCTGTGAAGAAAGCCGTACCTGTGAAGAAGGTTGCTGTCAAGAAGGTTGCTGTGAAGAAGGTTGCGCCTGCGAAGAAGGCTCAGAGTCGTAAGTGACCTGAGGGTCACCTATCGCCTACGGTTGTTTTGTGCGCCTCGCTACTTGGAATGTCAACTCATTGAGAGCTCGAATGGTTCGGGTTGAAGAGTGGCTAGTTGATGTTCAGCCCGATGTCGTCTGCATGCAAGAAACCAAGATGGCCGAAGATGCATTTCCTACAGAGACCTTTGCCGCTATGGGATATGAATCGGTGCACCACGGTCAAGGCCAATGGAATGGCGTGGCGATTCTGAGCAGAGTCGGTCTTGAAAATCCCGTACGTAATTTTGCTGATGGTCAAGAGCCAGATCCTGAAGCGCGACTTGTGACCGCCACCTGTGCGGGTATCCGCGTCAGTTCTGTGTATGTGCCGAATGGTCGAGAGCTTGATCATGATCATTACAAATATAAATTGGCATGGATGAAACGACTGATTGACCATCTTGATGCCGACACTTCGCCGTCAGAAAGAGTCGTAGTCACAGGTGATTACAACATTGCACCCGAAGATCAAGATGTGTATAACCCAGCCGACTTTGTTGGAGCCACTCATGTGAGTGAGGCCGAAAGACAGGTATTGCGAGATCTTGAAGCATGGGGAATGAGCGATGTATTTCGTCATCACCATCGTGATGACAAGTTGTATTCGTGGTGGGACTATCGCGCTGGTGGCTTCAATCAGAACAAAGGTATGCGCATTGATCTGATTTTGGCGACCCAATCGGTCCTAGAAAAGACACGCTGGACAATTGTTGATCGCCAAGCGCGAAAAGGCGAGAAGCCGAGCGACCATGCGCCAGTGTTGGTGGATATTGATGTCTGAGCAACTCCCTGACACAGAGTCACCATCGGTTCGGCCTCTGATGCGCTCGGCTATCTACGAAGCAAGTAACCCGCGTTTACGTTTAGCGAATGCCACGCGCTCGGTGCTGCAACATTCGGCAACGTCAACTGCATCTGGAGAGAATGTTCTTGTGGCCGTCGAATTACTTGAGCAGGCGGCAGCCCTTTTAGCCGTTGGACCCCATGGTCGTTTATATCATGCCAGTGCCGAAGGTGCGGTGGGTGGAGCTACGCATGGTTTTGCCAGCCACAGTCCCGTGACTGGACCACTGAACGCTCTTGCAGGTGTCGTGGAAATCGAGATAACCAAGACCGAGGTCATTGCCACTGCAACATATGGTGATGCCTATGAGGGACCGCCAGGCTGTTTGCACGGTGGGTTGATCGCCGCGATTTTTGATGAGGTGCTGGGTTTTGCTCAAGCATTGTCGGGTGCACCTGGCATGACGGGACGTCTTGAGGTGACGTATCGATCTCCGACCCCGCTACATCAACCACTGCGCATTATTGGACGCTTTGATGAGGTGAACGGCCGTAAAATTATGACCACGGGTGAGATTTATGCTGGTGATCGTCTTTGCGCCCAAGCAACTGGGGTGTTCATCTCAGTCAAAGCAGAAAAGTTTGCTGACCTAAACGCGGTGCGTCAAACGCCCGGTTGATTAAGGCCATCTTGGATGGCATCAAGAATTCGCGCTCCCACTTTGAGGGCGAAGGATTTACCGACACCAGGAATTTCCGTAAGTTCTTCAATCGTTGTCGGAAGCACAGAGGCGATGCGGCGAAGAACTTCGTCAGTACACAATATTTGTGGCTTGACACTTGCCATCCGACCGGCTTGATTCCTCCATGCGCAAAGAGATTCATAGACGGGGTCAACTTGAACACGACTATCTCGGCGAATCTTTTGATCACGGATGTAATCCGCAGACATTGTTGAGGGGGGCGTGGCGAGGATGAGACCCTCAATGAATGGGCTACGAGTCCGCTTGCGGCCCCGTCGCGACTGCGCATGGGTGAGGACGAGTTGGTCGGCGGCGCGAGTGATAGCCACATAGGCAAGACGGACTTCTTCGTTTTGCTCAGCACCTGACTTGGCCGATGAGTGGGGCATGAAGCCTTGTTCACAGCCCGCTAATACAACATTGTCCCATTCACGCCCTTTGGATCCGTGAAAAGTCAACAACTCAACGGCATTTTGCTGGCGGTCATCTTCAAAAGGCCGATTAGTGCGCACCCACGCCAAGAAAGTTCGTCCATCACCGCCACCCTCTTTGAGAAACTCATCGACGGCATCAGCGACACGACGCCGGGCGATGACATCTTCGACATCATCATTTTCATCATCGGCATCAACGCGGGGTGATCGCATATCGCGTGACCATACGGAGATGCGTGTTGAACTAGGGAGATCGCCAACTTCTCGAATTGCGCGTTGGATGGGATCGGTGGCGACCGTACCGAGAATGCGCGCCGGAATATCAATGGCTAAAAGTGCCTCTCGCAAAACAGGGAGTTGAGCGTTCGTGCGAGCCAAAATTGCAACATCGCTCCATCTCATCATTGGATGACGCCAAGACTCAACCAGTCGAGCGATACCAGATGCTTCGTCTTTCTCATCGCCGAATGAATAAATTTTGACTGGCGCCCCATCCGAGCGGGTGGAAAAGAGTTTGGGTGATTCAGCGTTCAGATGCGAAAGAGCAGTCAAGCCAGCGGTGACAACTTGCGGCGTACATCGGTAGTTGGCCGTGAGTCGAATGACTTCGATGCCTGGAAAGCGTGTCTCAAGAATCGAGAGCACAGATGGGTCGGCACCGTTGAAGCCATAGATCGACTGCGATGGATCCCCGACAAGTGTGAGGTCGTCGCGTCCCGAACGCCACTCATCAAGTACCGCTATTTGTAATGGGTTGAGGTCTTGGGCTTCGTCAACGAAAAGGTGACGAATTTTCCAGCGCACAATATTGGCGAAACTGGTATCAGTTTGCATGGCCTCAATTGTGAGTGACAACAAGTCGTCAAGATCAATGACGCCGCGTTTGGTTTTTAGGGCCTGCACCGCTGCCATGACTTTGACAACTTCAGAGACGGGCGCTGATGAACTGCGGCCAACTTCTGCGACTGCTGAGGCGTAACGCTGAGGTGTGATATTTCGGGCGCGTGCCCAGTCGATATCAGAGACGTAGTCGGCGGTGCTCGCAGAATGTTTAGGTCCGAGAACTTCTCCAATGAGGCGACGACGATCGGCGACGATGACAGGGTGGCTACGACGCTGCTCATCCCAGCGTTGGCGGAGTAAACCGAGGGCAACGGAGTGGAAGGTTCCAGCGATAATCCCATCGCGAATTCCGAGGGAGCGTAAACGCCGACGTAATTCGTTGGCTGCTTGACGAGTAAAGGTCAACACCGCCACATGTGATGCGTCGGCCGTTCCTGTGAGACAGCGGTGGGCCACCCGATGAGTTAAGACTCGAGTTTTACCTGAGCCGGCACCGGCGATAATAGCCAGTAGGGGCGCATCGGATGCCACGGCAGCCCGTTGAGTGGGATCGAGTCCTCGAAGCAGTTCGTCGGTTGTTGAGGCATCGCGCACGACCTTCATCGTAGGGCATCGGTGAGGAACTACAATTGGGCGTATGCCTTATCCGAGTCGTCTTTTAAATGAGCAAGAGTCAGTTGCCGTGGACTTACACCCGCATTGGTGGTTTTTTGCGCAATCGGTGAGTTCTTTCGCTGCGCTGGGGGTGCTGTGGCTATTTGTTTTAGGTCAGGAGAAACCTCAAAGGTGGCTGACATACCCGATCGGAGTTTTGGCTCTCGCAGCATTGGCTTGGACTGTGGTGCGTTATCTGAAATGGCGGACGACATATTTCGTCATCACATCTGATCGTGTGATTTTTCGCCACGGGGTACTCGGGCGTGGCGGAATTGAGATTCCCTTGGAGCGTGTCAACAACGTGAACTTCAAGCAGAGTTTGTTTGAGCGCATGATTGCTGCTGGAGACTTGTTGATTGAGTCGGGTGGACAAGATGGTCAGCAGATGTTCTCCGATATTCCACATCCTGACAAGATCGTCAATCTCATTCATATGCAGATGGAAGAAAATCAAAAACGTTCCTTCGGTGGAAATATGCAAAGTGTTACCGATATCGCAACGCAACTGGAAAAACTGGAAGGTTTGCGCGATCGGGGAACCATATCTGCTTCCGAATTTGAAGCCGAGAAGGCGAAACTGCTGGGCCAGTAGGGCTAGGAGTCCTTGCGGCGTCGCAGTCCGACGATGCAGCCGCCGAAGCCACCACCCGTTATCCGTGCTCCAAGAACAGTTGGGCCGGTGAGTAATTGTTGTACCGCTTGATCCATGATTTCATTGGACGTTTCGTAGTCTTTGGCCAAACTCCAGTGACTTTGTTGCATTAATTCACCTGCAGATACATAGTCCATAGCGATGATGGCCTGAGCAAAATCTCTCACGCGTTGGTTTTCAGAAATGACATGTCGCGCCCGTCGATGCAGGCGGTGATGATCGATCTGCCTGAGATCATCGGCTGTTGCTAGTCGAAGGGGCCCGATGAGCATTTCGATCTCGCGACAATCAGCAACCCGATCGGCGTACTCACTTCCGAGAAGGGTGCGTTGTGAGATGAATTGCACGATCACTTCAAGATCCTCGGGGATGGCGATATGGGTAACGGACAAGGCGTGGCAATCAATCAATGTGGCTGATCCAGGTTTTCCACTAGCGATACATAGTTGGTCCATGATTCCGCACGGCACTCCGCAGGCTCTGTGTTCAGCCCGTTGACAGAGCAACGCCAGATCGGTCCCAGAGAGATTGTGAGAGGTGTCGCCGAGGGCTATGCGCGCAACTGCGATCTCCAATGCCGCACTTGATGAGAGACCAGCACCAATCGGAAGAGTTGTCGTGACTGTGCCGTGAAATCCTGAGACTGGGTGACCTAAGACGTGGAGTTCTGATAAGACTCCGGCAACGTAGCGACCCCAGCGCGGCTCGATCACTGAGGGGTCAATCACCGGCAACGGAATAGTGACGGGGAGATCTTCGTCCGCGGAACGCAGATGCCACATCGGTTCGTCGGTTGTGGTGCCAGTGATCGTGGTGTATTGATCCAATGGCATCGGCAGGACCAGACCGCCTGTGTAATCAGTGTGATCGCCGATCAGATTGACCCGTCCAGGAACCGATACTGAGATCATTGGCGAAGTGTCAGTCACATCAGTTTCAAGGTGTGGCTGAAACGTTCAACCGAATCAAGATCGAACGGCGCCCGCAGTGCAAGGTTGATCTGCTCAGCGCCGGCCTCGACATACTGACCAATGCGATCAATCACTTCTTCATCTGACCCAGTCAAAACTCCTGGCCGAACGGCGTTAGCCATGACACCAAATTGAGACTGCAAACTCTCTTCAGTCCACGCGATGGCCAAGTTGACTGTTCGTTTGATATCGCGCGGATCGCGTCCGACGGCCTCGCAATGACTTGTCAGCACCGCGCTTTTGTGGGTAAAGGCCTCGGGGGAGACGAAGGGAACATTCCAGCCGTCTGCGTATTTGGCAGCGATGTTGAGAGTACGTTTTTCTCCGCCACCACCAATCCAAATGGGTATTTTCTTTTGAATTGGGCGGGGTTCATTGCGGGCGTTCACCAAATTGAACCATTCGCCTGTGAAGTCAGTGACATCCTCGTGAAGTAATCCGCGGACACATTGTGCGGCCTCTTCGAGTTGATCCATTCGGGTTTTGACCCCTGGAAAATCTATGCCGTAAGCGTTGTACTCCACTTGAGCCCAACCAGCACCGAGACCCATGTCGGCACGTCCACCAGAAATGTGATCGATGGCAGTGATCATCTTGGCGAGGACTGCAGGATGGCGATATCCGACGGAATAGACCAAAGAGCCGACGCGAACACGTGAAGTTTCCGCGGCGAGGGCTGCGTGCATTGCTACAGCCTCAAAGCAGGCAGCGTCATCTGGTTTGCCAGTCGCTCCATAGAAGTGATCCCAGATTGAAATCCAATCGAAGCCAAGATCTTCAATTTTGCGCCATGCTGGGCGAAGAACGTCATAGGAGGTGTGTTGCAATCCGGTGTGTACACCGAAACGCATATGGGGGAACATGCCAGAAGCCATGCTCCTACGGTAGTCGGTTGGCTAAGTGTGACATGGTGGCGAGGGCGTAGAGTCGACGCATGCCTAGAGCCATAGTCCCCGCAAATATCGGCACGGTTGAGATTGAATACGAAACGTTGGGCTCGCCCCTTGACCCAACGATTTTATTGATCATGGGTTTTACGGCTCAACTCATCGCCTGGTCCGACAGGTTTTGTCAGATGCTTGTGGATCAGGGTTTTCACGTCATTCGCTTTGATAATCGTGACTGCGGTTTGTCAACGAAATTGGATGGTGTAGCCGCTGACCCAATGGCCGTGATGTCGGCTTTTCTTGAGAACAAACCCACACCTGCAGTGCCGTACACATTGTCCGATATGGCCTTTGATGCTGTCGGACTGCTTGACCATTTAGGAATCGACGCGGCACACATTGTCGGGGCTTCAATGGGGGGCATGATTGCGCAAACTCTGGTCATTGAGCATCCGCAACGAGCTCGGTCTTTGACATCTGTGATGTCGGTGTCAGGAAATCTCGATTATGGTGCTCCCACCCCAGAGGCCGCTGTGGTGTTGCTTGAGGCACCCGCTAGCGATCGTCAGAGTTACATCAACGACAGTGTTAAGGCACGGGTCTGGCATTCCCAGCGGTATTTCGACGAAGGGAAAATTAAGACTGATTACGCCCGCTCGTATGACCGTTCGTTCTACCCCGAGGGGGCAAGTCGGCAGTTGGCGGCGATCTACGCAAGTGGCTCGCGCGAAGAGGCGCTGACAAAAATTACCTTGCCGACCTTGGTGATTCACGGAACAGATGACACCTTGTTGCAACCGAGTGGTGGTCAGCGCACCGCTGATCTGATTCCTCACTCCACGCTGTTGATGGTTGCCGATATGGGTCACGATATGCCTGAGCCGTTGCAACCCTTGCTCACGAGTGTCATCGGGTCACATGTCAAACTCGCTGAGTGGCATCGGACAACTGGTCACGCAATACGATAAAGGTATGACTGGTCCACTTTCAGGTTTTCGTATCGTAGAAATTGCCGGCATCGGGCCGGGTCCATTTGCCGCCATGATGCTGTCCGATATGGGCGCCGAGGTGATTCGTGTTGAGCGCGCCCAAGCGGTTCGTGGGCCGGCACCTGAAACGCCTTATTTTGATGTCTTGCAAAGAGGTCGTCAAAATATCGCCATTGATCTGAAGAATCCCGAGGGTGTGGAGACATTGCTGCAACTTGTCGAATCAGCCGACGCTCTCATTGAAGGTTTTCGCCCAGGAGTCATGGAGCGTCTAGGCATTGGGCCTGATGTGTGTTTGGCACGCAATCCAAAATTAGTTTTCGGGCGAATGACCGGCTGGGGTCAAACGGGAATGTATGCCCAGGCCGCTGGTCACGACATCAACTACATCTCATTGGCAGGTGCGCTTGCTCATTTTGGTCGCGCCGGCGAAGGTCCTGTTCCACCGATGAACATGGTCGGCGATTTTGGCGGTGGTGGAATGTTCCTGGCTTTTGGTGTGGTGTGTGCCCTCCTTGAAGCAAGCAAGAGCCAACAGGGTCAAATTGTTGATGCGGCGATGGTTGATGGAACCTCGGTGCTGATGACAATGTTTTGGGCTTTCTCGCAAATGGGGGCCCATGATGAAAATGCGCGTGGCACCAACTTGCTTGACACAGGTGCGCACTTTTACGACGTCTACGAATGCAAAGACGGGAAGTACATTTCAATCGGTTCCATTGAGACACAGTTCTACGCACAATTAATGCAACTGACTGGGCTGGAAGGTGACCCAGAGTTCGCCAAACAAATGGATAAGACTCAATGGCCTCATCTGAAGAAACGTATTGCTGACGTTTTCAAGTCCAAGACACGTGATGAATGGTGCGCAATTATGGAAACGACGGATGTGTGTTTCGCTCCAGTTTTGACGATGAGCGAAGCAGCACAGCATCCCCATAACGTTGAGCGCAAAATGATCATTGATATTGCGGGGACAAAGCAGCCTGCTCCGGCACCACGATTTTCGCGAACAGTTCCAGAGGTTTCACGACCACCAGCGCACCCTGGCCAACACTCGCGTGAGATTCTCGCCAGCTGGGGCTTTGCCGCAACAGAGATTGAGCGCTTGCTTGCTGCGGGAGCGGTTGTCGACGCGTGAGCACACTTATATGTTTTCACGCCCATCCTGACGATGAATCGATAGCCACTGGGGGAACTATTGCACGGGCTGTCAGTGAAGGGCATCGCGTTGTGTTGGTGATGGGAACCGATGGACGGCATGGCGAAAAACCAAATGATTTAGCGGAGGGAGAATCCCTCCAAGACCGACGTCGTCAGGAACTAGAAAGTTCTGCCAAGGTTCTAGGTATCAGTGCTGTGTATTGGTTGGGCTATCACGACAGTGGGATGACTGGTTGGCCACAAAATGATGAGCCGGGAGCATTCATAGCGACTGATGTGGATCAAGTGGCCGCTGAACTTGCGGAAATTTTGCTCAAAGAGTCCGCTGATGTCTTTACTTGTTATGACTGGCACGGTGGCTATGGGCATCCAGATCATATTCAGATTCATCGTGTGGGGCATCGAGCGGCAGAACTGGTACAAGAATCTGGCAAGTCCCTACGCGTTTTAGAATCAACGATGAATCGTACGCGCATTGTCAAAATGATGAAGCAAATCGGTGGGGGAGAGTTTGACCCTGATGGTCCTGCTGACGATGGAAATCCCTTCGGAACCTTGGAAGAAGAAATCACTATGGCGGTTGATGTTTCCGCTTTTGTTGAAGCCAAACGTGCATCGATTATGTGTCACGCAAGTCAAGTGACTGACAGCAGTATGTTTTTGCAGATGACCCCAGAGATGTTCAACATGGCTTTTGGCGAAGAATTCTTTATTGAACGAGGTCAACCGGGTGGGGCGCAACGAGGTTGGTTTTTGTGACACGGGTGTATCTCGTTCGTCATGGTCGTGCCTCCGCTGGATGGGATACCGACATTGACCCTGGCCTTGATGATCTGGGCCGTCAGCAGGCGGAGGAAACGGCGATAACTCTCGCCCAACTGTCACCTATGAAATTGGTCTCTAGTCCGATGTTGCGCTGTCAACAGACTGCGGGCTTCTTGTCGGCCAAGTGGGAAAATGCAAACGTCAATGTGGAGTCTCTCGTAACAGAAATACCTTCGCCAGATGGATACGAACTTGGTGAACGTATCGAGTGGTTGCGCAAGGCGATGGCCGGCACATGGGGCGAATTAGGTCCCAGATACACAGATTTTCGCGATCAGGTCGTGAACTTTGTCGCCACACGTGATGTTGACACGGTGATTTTTAGTCACTTCATTGCTATCAATGCCGTGATCGGTCACTGCATCAAAGACGATCGATTGGTCATTGACAGCTTGGACAACGCCTCAGTCACGGTCGTCGAAACTGACGCAAATGGCAATGTGAGTCTCGTTGAACGTGGACGGCAAGCCGACACTCTGATCCGCTGATCGGGCAGACTGTAGATATGGTTTCCCAGCCCAAGAAAATCAGGCAGGCAAAAGGCCTCGCTATTTTCATCGCAGCAGCAGTATTCATTCTCGCTGCTTGCGGAGGCGGTGGGGCAACGACAGAGACTTTGGCGCCCTTGCCGACATCGGCAACGACAACACCACCTGCAACATTGCCGCCAATGTCAACTGTGGCGACATCGACAACATTGTCCAGCAGTACCTCGTCTACGTCAACGACAGTGTCTCCGGGAGAGACTTTGGTTTTGCGCAGTGACGGACTTGGGGATTTACTTTTTGGCGTTGATGCGGCAGGGATGATTGCGATCGTCACTGCTTTGTTAGGAAAGCCGGATTCTGATTCTGGTTATGTGACGACGACCAAGAAGTTCAAGTTGTGTCCTGGCACCCAGGTTCGTTCTGTGCGTTGGGGCGATTTGATGTTGATGTTCGGCGATGAAAGTGGATATGCCGAAGGACGACTACATTTTTTCTCCTGGAACTACGGGCCAGTTGCGGGGATTGCTCCAGTTCCCATGGGACCGACGACGGATGGGGATATAACCCTTGGCTCAACGGTCGCTGAATTGTTGGGGGTCTACCCATCAGCAGAGATCTTTATGGACGATGTGGCGGGAGCGAGTTTCATCCTTGAGAACACACTTTCAGGGATTCTCAGTGATCAGACCCCCGACGGAGTGGTGATCGCGATGTATGGCGGCAACGCCTGTGTCCAATGAGTCGTGAACAACTAAGGTTGCCAGAAGTATGAACGCGTTGATGTTGGTTGATCTACATAATTCTTGGGCGTGGTTTGTCATTATTTCTAATGGACTTGCGGGGGCGTGGGCCCTTGGCGCTCACAAACTTGAGTCACTGCGTACTCGAGCATTGTGGTGGTTCACACTTGTTGCTGAACTCACAGTTTTTATTCAGGTCACTATGGGAGTGATCCTGGTGAACAAGTACAAACTTGAGTTTCCACAGTTTCATGCCTTTTACGGCTTCGTAGCGATCATTGCGGTGGCGATTATTTATAGTTATCGCAACCAAATGAAGCATCGCCTCTATCTGCTCTACGGCTTCGGCGGTTTGTTTGTGATGGGATTGGGCATCCGTGCCCTACTCGTTGGGCAAATGACTTAAAGAGCGAGTGCTAGTGCCTCTAGTTGACCTGACAACTGTGATGGCAACGCCGAGCCAAATTGGGCATAGTGCTCTTTGATCTGCGGGATGGCTGATTTCCAACCTTCAATATCGACGCTGAGCAATGCTGTGAGGTCATCTGCGGAGACTTGCAAGCCTTTGACATCAAGTGTGCCAGCAGTTGGCAATAACCCAATGGGTGTTTCGTCGGCACCGACGGTGCCAGCAACACGTTCAAATACCCACTTCAGAACACGACTGTTTTCACCGTAGCCCGGCCACAAAAAGCGACCGTCTTCGTCACGGCGGAACCAGTTCACGAAAAATATTTGCGGAAGTTTTGCGGCATCGGCTTTGTCGCCGAGTTTCAACCAGTGGGCGAAATAATCCGCCATGTTGTAACCGCAAAAAGGCAACATCGCCATTGGGTCGAAACGCAAGTTGCCAACTGCGCCCTGTTGGGCTGCTGTGGTTTCAGACGCCATGATCGACCCCAAGAAGACGCCGTGTTCCCAGTTAAAGGCTTGGGTGACTAGAGGTACCGTGGTGCGCCGACGACCACCGAACAAGATGGCCGAAATTGGTACGCCTGCAGGGTCTTCCCATTCGGGTGCAACTGATGGGCACTGCGAAGCAGGTGCAGTGAAGCGAGCATTGGGATGGGCTGCTGGGGTCTCTGTTTCAGGCGTCCAGGCCTTGCCCTTCCAGTCGGTCGCCCGAGCTGGCGCATCGTTGCTCATGCCTTCCCACCACACATCGCCCTCGGATGTGAGTGCAGTATTCGTGAAAATACTGTTACCCCACAAAGTATGCATCGCGTTGGCATTAGTGCCATAGCCGGTGCCGGGGGCGACACCGAAAAAGCCCGCTTCAGGATTGATGGCGTACAAGCGTCCGTCTGGACCAAACTTCATCCAGCAGATGTCATCACCAATGGTCTCGGCCTTCCAGCCCGGAATCGTCGGTACCAGCATTGCCAAGTTGGTCTTGCCACATGCCGAGGGAAAAGCGGCAGCAATGTATTTAGCTTCGCCTGCAGGGTTCGTCAGTTTGAGGATCAACATGTGCTCAGCAAGCCAACCATCGTCACGGGCCATCACCGAAGCGATGCGCAACGCGAAGCATTTTTTGCCGAGTAAAGCATTCCCGCCATAGCCCGAACCAAATGACCAGATTTCGCGCGTCTCAGGAAAGTGCACAATGTACTTATTGTCTGGATTGCATGGCCATGAGGATGATTTTTCACCGGCTACAAGAGGTGCGCCAACAGAATGAAGGCACGGGACCCAATCGTTATTGCCGAGTACATCAAGAGCGCCTTGACCCATGCGAGTCATGATCCGCATGTTGACCGCCACATAAGCCGAGTCAGTCAATTGCACGCCGATATGTGCAATGGGGGATCCGAGTGGTCCCATGCTGAAAGGCACGACATACATCGTGCGACCCTTCATGCAGCCGCTGTACAGGGCAGTCATTTCGTTGCGCATGTCGGCTGGTTCGCGCCAATTGTTGTTCGGGCCAGCATCTTCTTTTTTGGCCGAGCAGATGAAGGTTCGATCCTCAACGCGAGCCACATCACCTGGGTCGCTGTGCGCCCAGTAACTATTGGGTCGCTTAGCCTCGTCGAGTTTGGTGAACGTGCCACTATCCACGAGTTGTTGGCAGAGTTCTTCGTACTCTTGAGCAGAGCCGTCGCACCAATAGACATTTTCCGGTTGCATGATCGCGGTCCACTCGGTAACCCATGCCTTCAGGTGTTCGTTATTGCTGGAACCGCTCATGATGTGCTCCTTGTGCAGTGGCGCACCGTATATAGAAATTTTGTGGGGGACTTGGGAATATGAGTTTTTAAAAGTTTGGCAGGTGAGCGCAACGAACTGCTAATCAGAATCCTGGCGTGCCCATATCTACTTCAGAGCCAAGACGCAGTCGTGTTGCCAAACCTTCACTATTGAGATCAAAAACAATTCGCTGACCGGGACGCAACATCCGAAAGATACTTCCTTCGAGAGCGTCAGCGGCTAACTCGTGTTCGCTGAGATCTGTATCGCACAGGATCAGACCGGTGCCTGAACTCGGGTCAAAGGCTTTGATCACACCTTGCATCGAGGGTTTTGGTTCACTTATCCGATGCAGCAGTGCCGCGGCTGACCTTGGTGACTTTGCCAGCACGGATGCAACTTGTGCAGACATAGAGGCGCTTTGGTGAACCGTTTATCAGGGCGCGGACACGCTGAATGTTCGGATTCCAACGACGCTTGGTGCGCACATGGGAGTGCGACACGGACATGCCCCATGAAGGGTGCTTCTTGCAGACTTCGCATACTGCTGCCATAACACGTTCTTTCTTTTCGCTTGGATGACCAAGCCAGATCTCGAAGACAGAACGCTACCAGCGGATTTGCCTGCGCCCCAAGTGATCCAAGATTTCTCAGAGGTGATTTTACGGACTCATCAGTCACACCAGCATGTCTCCCGACAAGTACCATCGGTCAGGTGAACCCACCAGAGCCCTCCGAGGCGTCATTTGACCGTTTTGACGCTGACCGACTCCGTCGAACCGTGGTCACCTTTCGCGATGCGGTCAAAGCCCACGCTCAGCGCATTAATCGGCTCAATGTATACCCCGTTCCAGATGGCGATACAGGTACGAATATGGCCCGTACGCTGGACGCTGTTGTTGCTGAATTAGATCAGGCGGGGCCAGAAATCGAGCCCACATGTGAAGCCATTTCTCACGGGTCACTGATGGGAGCCCGAGGTAACTCGGGGGTGATTTTGGCGCAAATCTTGCGGGGCATGGTCGGCAAGTTGTCAGCCAAGGCTGGCAGCACAGCCAGCGAATTCGCCGAGGCTCTCAGTGCCGCATCTACTTCGGCTTATCAGGCGGTCTTAAAGCCTATTGAAGGCACGATCTTGACCGTGGTTCGTGAAGCCAGCGAGGCCGCCAAAGCCTCGGCTGCCACGGGGGCGACTTTGGCCGTCACTTTGCGGGCAGCGCGCGACGCGGGCCGAGTGGCTCTTGATCACACTCCGGAATTGTTGCCAGTTCTCAAAGACGCCGGTGTCGTTGATGCTGGAGGCGCTGGTTTCATGCTGTTACTTGATGCCGCGCTCAATGTGGTCGAAGGCGAACCAATGCCGCTTTGCGAAGATTCCTTTGGTGGCGACTCCATGGATCAGGCGCTTCCCGCGGCAATGACGATGAGGGCCCCAGACTCTCACGGCGAACTTTCGGTGGCTGACCTGCGTTACGAGGTGATGTACTTTTTGCACCTTGAAGACGGCAAGATCAACGAGTTCAAGAATGACTGGGGCGAGATTGGCGATTCGATCGTGGTCGTTGGGGGTGATGGGATTTGGAATTGCCATGTGCACACCAATGACATTGGGGCAGCCATTGAGGTAGCCATTGACCTTGGAGGACGGCCAAAACAAATTCGTGTTACCGACTTATTTGAAGAAGTCGCAGAACGACATGCCATTCATGACGCTCAACGCGCAGCGGCTGGTCTTCCTGCGGTAACCACTGCAGTCGTCGCTGTGTGTAGCGGAAGTGGGCTCGAAGAATTGTTTGCTCAGTTAGGTGTGCAAGGTGTGGTGACAGGTGGCCAGACGCTCAACCCTTCAACTGCTGAATTACTTGATGCGGTGGAACACGTCAATGCTCGACAAGTCATTGTTTTGCCGAATAACAAAAACATCATTCCCGTGGCAGAACAATTGAATGCCCTGACCACCAAAGAAGTGCGCGTGGTGTTGACGAAATCGATGCCAGAGGCTCTGGCTGCCCTTGTGGTCTACGACCCAGAGGCCAGCGTTGATGAAAACATGGCAGAAATGATTGATGCTGCGCAGGCCATGGTCACAGGCGAGGTCACTCAGTCAATTAGGGACACCAATAGCGATGCTGGGGCAATCACCGTCGGGGATTGGATTGGTTTAGTTCGTGGTGATGGCATCGTTGCCGTCAGTGGGACTCTTGAGGGCGCATCACGAGCGCTTCTTGGTCATCTCATTACTGCCGAGCGCGAAATCGTGACCATCATTGAAGGTGTCGACGCGCCTACGACGGCCACGCTTGCGTTACGTGCTTGGCTCGAGACTGAATATCCGAATCTGCAGATCGAATGTCACCGAGGTGGTCAGCCTTTGTACCCGTATTTGTTCGGTGTTGAATAGCACGGTGAGACGTGTCTGATACCGCCCCGACGGGACCCATCACGTTCCCAGAACTCTCAGGTATGTCGCTGACTCGACTGAAGTCGGTCGGAGATGGAAAGAGAGCCGAGAGTTTCGGCAAGTTTGAGGTGCAGAACTTACTTGATCTTTTGACTCACTATCCGCGCCGTTGGATTGACCGCACTAAAGAAGCCACAATTGCGAGCGCAATTGAAGGAGCCGACTCACTGGTTATTGGTGAGGTGAAGTCGGTGACAGCCCCACCGAAGGGAGTACGGCGCGGTCCATCGCGTGTCACTGCCACCATCGCCGACGAAAGTGGGCGACTGTCGATCGTGTTTTTTAATCAACCGTGGCGCGAACGACAACTGAAAGTCGGTTCCTTTGTGGCCGTTTTTGGGCGGCTAGGAAGTTTTAACGGCACTAAGCAGATGGCTAATCCGACCGTGGATATTTTAGGTGACCCCGATGAGCGACCTCGTCCGATCATTGCGGTGTATCCGCAGAGCGAAAAAATTGATTTACCCTCCTGGCTTGTCTTGAAAGCGGTTGATGAGACTCTCGCTCGCTGCCGAGCGCGCGGTATCCATGACCCTGTCTCTGCCGCGATGCGCAAGAAATATAAATTGATGGATCGCCAGTCGGCCCTGACGGGGATTCATGTTCCGGAAACATTTGCTGAAAAAGAAATGGCGCGCCGGCGTTTGGCTTTTGATGAACTGCTGCGCGTGCAGTTGGTTTTGGTGATGCGTAAACGCGCAATTGAACGCGACTCAGTGGGTATTCAACACAAAACCAATGGACAATTGGTCTCGCGCTTCTATCAGCACTTGCCTTATCAACTCACTGGCGCTCAGCAACGAGTGATAGCCGAAATTGAATCCGATTTAGCTGGTCCGCATCCGATGCATCGGTTGCTGCAAGGCGATGTGGGCGCAGGTAAAACGATAGTTGCGGTGGCAGCGATGTTGACTGCAGTGCAAGGTGGTCATCAAGGCGCCATCATGGCGCCGACGGAGGTGCTGGCCGAACAGCATGCTGTGGGTATTCGTCAATTGTTGCAGGGTCTGGTCATCCCCGATGCCGACAGTCTCTTTGGCGAGAGAGAAGTGCGTGTTGAGCTATTAACGAGCAGCGTGACCGCCGAACGACGACGAGATGTCTTGGCCGGCTTGGCCGATGGACAGGTAGATATCGCCATCGGTACCCATGCCTTGATCCAAGAGACCGTTGTCTTTCATAGTTTGGGTGTCGTCGTCATTGATGAACAGCATCGCTTCGGCGTTGAGCAACGAGCAGCGTTGCGCGCCAAAGGTGAAGGTGCTGGCGCGGTCCCCGATGTGCTCGTCATGACGGCCACGCCGATACCGAGGACAGCGGCAATGACTGTGTATGGGGATCTCGATGTGAGTGTGCTCGATGAAAAGCCACCAGGTCGCACGCCAATCGTGACGCGCTCAGCCCAGGGCGAGGATCAAGTTGAAGAGGTGTGGGCTGATGTGCGTTCGGAAGTAGCGCAGGGCCGTCAGGTGTATGTGGTCTGCCCGCTGATTGAAGAAAGCGAAAAACTTGAGGTGGCTTCAGCCGAGGAAACCATTGAGCGTTTGGCTTATGGCGAACTGCGTGGTCTCAAACTTGAATTGTTGCATGGTCGTATGTCGTCTGCCGAAAAAGAGCAAGTCATGAATCAGTTCCGCATTGGTGAGACGGATGTTCTTGTGGCGACGACTGTGATTGAAGTAGGCGTTGATGTTCCCAATGCCACGATCATGGTGATTTTGGATGCCGATCGATTTGGTATTGCCCAATTACATCAGTTACGGGGACGCGTGGGACGCGGTGTGCACGCATCTCGTTGCTGGCTAGTGACCACTGCGAAAGAGGCTGACGATCAACTGATTGCTGAGTCCAATCCGCGTATTGATGCATTGGTGGAATCAGATGATGGTTTTTATCTAGCCGAGGTTGACCTTGAGTTGCGAGGCGAGGGCACATTAATGAATAAGGAGCAAAAGGGTCGCAGTGATTTGAAGTTGGCATCTTTGCGGCGGGATCGAGAGTTAGTCGAGTTAGCGCGTGATGCCGCCTACGAGATCGTTGATGCAGATATCACCTTGGCCAAACAGCCCGAACTTCGTTCTGAACTAGCGCTATTTTTGAAACCTGAGGACGAAGAATTCTTATTCAAGAACTAATGCGGATATGTTGTCCGCGTGGCCCAAGAGATCTCGAAAAGCGCTCCCTCAGTCAGGATCACACGAGTTTTCCTGAAATTGCGCAGCATCTCAGGTTGGACATTTGCGGTTTTCGCACTTGTGATATGGCAGGCGACCGTAGTCACTTGTCTGCTGTGGGACATTCACCGCGGTCTAGGGACATCTGCTTTTGATGTAGGTCTCTATGACCAAGGCATATGGCTGATGTCGCGCTTCAAGGCGCCCTTCGTGACTTTAATGGGTCGTAATCTGCTGGGGGATCACTCTTCTTTAATTCTGCTTTTCGTTGTGCCCATTTACTGGCTCGCTCCTGGAACAGAAACTTTGCTGGCTCTTCAGGCATTCGTCATAGCAGCGGGCGCGATCCCGATTTACTTCTTCGCTCGTCGCACTTTGCAAAGTGGTTGCCTCGGATTTTTGATGGCTGTTGTGTGGTTGGTGAATCCAGCGGTGAACGGAACCAACCTTGAGAACTTTCATCCAGATTCTTTCTTGGGTCTGTTAGTGCCAATTGCTCTTGTCTGTGCCTTATCCAAGAAATGGTTGGGCTACTGGATCGCTCTCGGACTGTGCCTCTTAGTGAAAGAGGATGTGGTACTGATCGTTTTGCCACTTGGTGTTTTGCTTTCGGTGCGTGGAGAGAAGCGTCGCGGGCTGATCACAGCAGCGGCGGGAATCGTGGCAGCTTTGGCTGGCACTTTTCTTCTGATGCGTTCGCTGATTGGTGTCCCGACTCGCAATGGCTGGCGAATTCCTTTTGGGGGAGTGGGTGGATTCATCAAGGAATGCTTCACCAGTCCGACAAATGTCGTCAAGTATCTGAGTTCCGATGAGCGCCCTGCCTACTTATGGAAGATGTTTGCTCCGTTGGCATTCATGAGTTTTTTGGCCCCCGAAGTGGTCATGGTCAGCGCTCTGGTGCTTTTTTCAAATATGGTCAGCACATTCTGGTACCAGTTCCATATTGAATACCACTACTCGCTTGTTGCGGTTCCAGCGCTGGTCTTAGCCGTCGTCGTTGGAGCAGGACGCTTGGGCGGCAGGGCGCGGTATGTAGTGGTGGGAGTCGTTGTGACGACATCGCTATTGGCGGCAAACGCATGGAGTTACATACCGTTTCACACCGATGAACATCCGCATTGGGCTTCTGATTATCCTGTGGCGCAGACCAGCAGGGATATCTTGAAATTAATTCCAGAGGATGCCAGTGTTTCGGTGTATCACTCATTGGCCCCACATGTCACTCATCGTGTTGAGGTGTACATGTTCCCGAATCCATTTATAATGTTGATGTACGGAACAGATGTGTCAACTGAGGGCCAGCGAAACTCGCGAGCCGATGGCGTTGAGTATGTCATTGTTCCGAAGCAACTTGATGCAAAGATGGCGCGTGACGTCGCATCAATTTCTGGGGAGTTCGTTGAATTTGCGAGTAATGAAGACTGGCAAGTATTTATTCGTAAGTAATTGTCTTGATTTCGACGTGATGTGTCTATTTGCTAGTGGAGGTCGTCCTCCTCGTCTGGCATGACCAAATCCCATCGGTCAAGACAGTCGCGACATTTGTATGTCACGATGTCGCCGGGGAACCACAATCCGTCTTCTGGCGGATATGACGTGAGGTAACAGCGACCCCCACAATCAACACACACAATCTCTGGTTCTGGGGTCACCCATACAGTCTGCCAATATCATGGTCCTCATGCGTGTTGTTGCCGGATCCCTGCGAGGAAGAGTCGTCATTGCCCCCGAGGGCGAATCAACCCGTCCGACAACGGACCGCGCCCGACAGGCCACGTTTAATTCTTTGGACAGTTTTGGTTTTGTTGATGAGGCCAAAGTCGTTGATCTTTTCGCTGGCAGTGGAGCCATGGGCATTGAGGCACTTTCTCGTGGCGCCGCATCATGCTCCTTCGTGGAGCGTGACCGCAAAGCTCTCGACGCCATCCGTCAGAACATAGCGACACTTGAATTGGGGGAACGGACGTCGGTGATTTCCGGCGATGTGATGACTGCCGTGGTGGCGATGCGCAATGTCGATCTGGTTTTAGCCGATCCACCCTATGATTTTGAGAATTGGTCACGCCTGCTGGAGATTTTAATGTCTGTTTTGGCTCCAGGCGGGGTTGTTGTGGCCGAAAGTGGGCGAGAAATCAAGGCTCTGGAGGGCTGGGAAATTCTCCGTTCAAAGCGTTACGGTCGGGCCTGGGTGGCATTTCTGCAACGCGCTGAGGTCTGAGCCGATACCGTAGATATGACATGGCTGGATCCACCGCTCTCACCGCCCTGTATCCGGGCAGTTTTGATCCCTTTCATAATGGGCATCTTGACGTTGTCGAACAGGCAGTTGAACTCTTTGGGAATGTCGTTGTGGCAGTGATCCATAATCCCGCAAAGCCCAGCGGACTGATTGAATTAGCAGATCGCGTTGCCTTGATTAAAGCCTGTGTGGCACATTTGCCGACCGTACGAGTTCAGGCTCATCCGGGATTAGCGGTTGATGCGGCATACGCCGAGTACGCCTCCTTCATTGTTAAGGGCCTGCGAACCTCAGCCGATTTCGAGGTCGAGCAGCAAATGGCGCATATGAACTATTCGGTTGCAGGTGTTCGTACGGTGTATTTGCCCTGTCGTGCCGATCAAGGTTTTATCAGCAGTCGGTTCATCCGTGAGATCGCTCAAGGTCACGAGCAGATCGCCCATCTCGTACCTGCTCCAGTCGCACGCGCTCTGGCGGGTATCTTTGGAGAACCGACGGTGGATCACCGACCACATTCCGAAAGACACTCATGAAACCTAATTTCGAAGATTTTGATGAAGACACTGGATCATACGATCGGACTGAAGACGATCAGATAGGTGGATCGGGCCAACTATTGCGCAATGCCATTGACATTATTGCTACTGCCCCGAATATGCCCTTGTCTGCTACTCCAAAAATCAATCGTGATGAAATCATCGACATTCTTGAAGGAGCCTTACAAAGTTTGCCTGACGAACTGCGCCAGGCTCGTTGGATGATGAAGGAGCGTGACGAGTTCATCGCCCGTACGCGTCGTGAGGCGGACGAAATCATCGACGCCGCCAAAGTGCAGGCTGAACGTTTTGTGCAGCGCGCTGAAGTCGTGCGAGCGGCTGAATTGCGGGCTCGCCAAATCGCTGAAGCAACCGATGAAGATGCTCGTCGGGTGAAGAACGAAATGGAAGATTTTCTAGATCAGCGCCTAGCAAGTTTTGAGATTCTGTTGGACAAATTGTCCAAGACGGTTGCCACTGGTCGTCGTCGGCTGTCAATTGGTGAAAATCGCGGTGAGGGTTCCCTAGCACTCGACGGCAGCGCGCAGACGGAGTCTTATTCCGATGACTCTGGAGCCGTTTTCTTCGACCAAGACAACACTTCCGGCGGGTGAGAAACCCACTTTTGGTCAATGCCCTCGAGATGCTGCGGCGTCCCGGTACGGCCAAAGACGTAGAGATCTTTGTGTTGCCCGAAGTCGTGGAAATTGACGATCCTCGCTTGGTACCAGGGACTGAAATAGCGGTGGTTCTGAACTGTGAAAGTTTGTCTGACGGGGTTGTTGTGACCGGGCATATTGGAGTTGTTTTCCAAGGGGAATGTCGACGTTGTTTGACGCCAGTTGGGGCGAGCATGGAGATTGCGGTGCGCGAGTTGTATCAACTAGTGCTCACCGATCCTGATGCCTTTGAGATCACCAACGACCAGATCAACTTGTCCCCGATGGTGCGCGAGACCGTGCTTTTGGCTTTGCCCGCAGCCCCGCTCTGCCAATCGGACTGTCTGGGTCTTTGCCCCACCTGTGGCATTGATCTGAATCATCAGCAATGTTCCTGTGGGGGCGAGGCCACAGACCCACGTTGGGCGGCTCTTGACGGTTTGCGAGACCAATTTCCCGAATAATCCCGTAAAGTCTGTTTCCCAGAGAGTTGGCATATCGGTGTGGGGAAGTGCCTGACCTGACGCTAACCTCAAAGGGCTGTAACGAAGAGAAGGTCGCCATGGCTGTTCCGAAGAGGAAAAAATCAAAAATGAAGGGCCACAGCCACCAGGCTGGAGCATGGAAGTTGGAAGCTCCCTCGCGGAGTCTCTGCCCCCGTTGCGGATCGGCCAAGTTGCCACACACGGTTTGTAAGGCCTGCGGCTGGTACAAAAACCGCGTTGCTATCGAAGTCTGATTTAGTCGCTGAGTTAGGTCGCCTTGATGTTGCCCATCGCTGTAGACGCTATGGGCGGAGATAACGCCCCCAATGAAATCGTCGCTGGTGCTCTTCAGGCTTCGCAATTGGGTATTCCCGTTATTCTTGTGGGCCCAGAAAATCTTGAAGGTCGCCAAGGTCTTGACCTGATCGTGGCTTCCGAGGTCATTGAGATGGATGAGGACGCAGCGCAGGGTGCTCGTCGAAAAAAAGACTCAACCTTGATTCGTGCCGCTGAAGCAGTTCGTGATGGTCGCGCCTCAGCAATGATTTCGGCCGGCAATACGGGAGCCACAATGGCCGCTGCGCTGTTGCGTATGGGACGCATCAAGAATGTCAATCGCCCAGCGATTGCCACACCGATTCCGGTTCCTGGTGGCACGCCAACTGTTTTGCTTGATGCTGGCGCTAATGCTGAAGTGAAGGCGGAATGGTTAGTGCAGTTCGCGATCATGGGCTCAGTCTTTGCTCATCATCGCTATGGCATTGAGAGTCCCCGAGTTGGTCTTTTGTCAATTGGCGAAGAGCCAGGTAAGGGCGACACTCTGCGTAAAGAGGCTTATGAACTTCTTGCCAATGCGACTGGCATCAACTTCATTGGCAATGTTGAGGGTCGTGATGTGATGTCGGACAATGTCGATGTTGTGGTCACGGATGGATTCACCGGAAATGTTGTTTTGAAAACTCTTGAAGGTGGCATGAAGACGCTCGTTAAAGCGTTGATGGCCGCCTTTTCAGCACTGCCCGAATATAAGCCACACGCCGATGCGCTGTTGCCTGCATTGTTGCCTCTCTACGAGATCGTGGATCCCGAGAGCACTGGTGGGGCAATACTGCTCGGAGTAGATGGGGTATGCATTATTTCGCACGGCTCGTCTTCATCGCGGGCCATCGTCAACGGCATCAAAGTCGCCAATGACATGGTGCAGTCTGGCATCGTTGCGGCAATACATCGTGCTATCAACCAATAGTTAGCCGTTGTACGGGTTATCATTTGCTGACCAGTTATTAACCCGGAGGACATTGTGCCCACTGAGATGCCTAAAAATTTTGCACCACTTGATCGCGATGGAGTCTTTGTGATCGTGCGTGATCAACTCGTGGACATCCTTGAAACCGATCCTGAGAACATCTCGGAAGGACAGTCCTTCAAAGATGACCTCAATGCTGATTCCCTGGCTTTGGTTGAGTTGGTCGACGCACTTGAAGAGGCTTTGAGCGAGCGAACGATTGGCTTTCGTATTGAAGACGATGACTTGGCTGATCTCAAGACCGTGCGCGATGCAGTTGACTTCGTCTACGCCCATGTCGTGGCTCACGGTCAAAAGGGCTGATTGTCCATGGCGGTTTTCTCCGCTCTTCGCAAATTACCGCGCAAGTTAAGTCGTCGAGATCGGCGGTTGCGTCGTCAAGAAGTTCCAGCAGGGGATATCAGCGCTTGGACTCGAGATACCGCTAACCATGTGTTCACTAGTGAACCCTTATTGCGCCAAGCGATGGCACATCGTTCATGGTGCGCAGAACACGGTGGAATGCCAAGTAATGAACGCCTTGAATTTTTGGGCGATGCGATCTTGCAGTGGATTGTCACCGATCTGATTTTTGAAGCCCATCCATCTTTGAATGAAGGCGCTTTGACCGACCTGCGAAAGTCTTTGGTGAACGCTGAGACTCTGGCCAATATCGCTGTGGAAATCAAACTCGGTCGATGGTTGCAACTCGGTGCTGGCGAAGATGCTGCGGGAGGGCGTTCCAAGGGTTCAATTTTAGCGGATGCTTTGGAGGCCCTGATTGGCGCTCTGTACTTGGATGGCGGGGCCGACAAAGTGCGTGCTTTCGTCGCACATTTGATGGGTGATCGAATTATTGATCAGGCTGAGCGGCTTGATGAGTTTGATGCTCGTAGCCATTTGATCCGCATTTGTGTGCGCGAGTTCACGCGTCCGCCGGTGCTCGAAATCACGTCTTCGGGGGCTCCTCATCAACCGACTTTCACCGCCCGAGTGGTGATCAATGGCGAAGAGATGGGCGCGGAAATCGGAAGAACTAAGAAGGCTGCGGCGCAAGCAGCATCAACGATCGCCTTGTCAAAGTTGCAGTCACGCGGCATCGATATTGGCCGTGCCTGAATTACCAGAAGTTGAAACTGTACGTCGGGGGCTTGAAGAAAAATTCATAGGTCGCCGTATCGACAAGGTTGAAGTCGGTCGCCAGCGCTCAGTGCGACGCACCTCGCGTGAAGAGGTCATCGCTCGGCTCACAGGGGTGACGGCAATCGCTGCTCATCGACGAGGCAAGTATCTGCTCTGTCCACTTGATTCAGGGGACGTGATGATGATTCATTTGCGCATGAGCGGACAGGTGCTGATTGACAGAGTTGATTCACCACGGCCGGCGCACAGCCATGTCGTCTTGACTTTGCGCGACATATCTGGATCCATTCAAGAACTCCGTTTCGTTGATCCGCGGACTTTTGGAGAGGTGGTGGTTTTTGATCCCGCTGACGCCGATTCGATCGTCCCCGAACTCGCACGACTTGGTCTTGATCCGATCACTGACGGCTTGAGTTTGGCTCAACTGCGCAAGATTTTGCGTACCACCGCGCGTCCGATCAAAGCGGCATTATTGGATCAGCATTTAGTGGCAGGGATCGGAAACATTTACGGCGATGAGATCTTGCATCAAGCACGGGTCAATCCGTTGCGCCCCGCCCGAGATGTAGGCCCTGCACAATCTGTGCGTGTACATCGGGCAATTCACGAGATCTTGGAGGCGGCGATTGGTCAAGGGGGGTCGACTTTGGGCGACTCGCAATATGTCGATCTTGAGGGGGGATCTGGCTCTTTCCAGAATCAGCACCGGGTCTATGGCCGCGCTGGCGAACCGTGCCTCACTTGCCATAGAGGCAAGATTTTTAGTACCAATATTGGCGGCCGAACCTCTTGCTGGTGCCGGGTCTGTCAGCGTTAAATCGTGTGCCTCGACGGCCATGAACGGGGGCGATAGATGCTCCCGTGAACTAAGGTTCTACTGTCGTGTTTCTCAAATCTCTTACTCTCAAAGGCTTTAAGTCGTTCGCTGACACCACAGTCATGCACCTCGAACCAGGGGTGACGGTTGTGGTCGGTCCAAACGGCTCAGGCAAGTCAAATGTGGTTGATGCCATTGCTTGGGTTCTGGGAGCGCAAGCGCCAAGTGCAGTGCGTAGCCAGAAAATGGACGATGTCATTTTTGCGGGTACCAGTAAAAGAGCACCGCTAGGTCGTTGTGAAGTCACTTTGACCCTCGATAACGCCTCGGGGATGTTGCATCTTGATGCGTCAGAAGTCAGTGTCAGCCGAATTCTGTTCCGCACGGGAGAGAGCGAATATTCGATCAATGGTGTGTCTTGTCGTCTTTTAGATGTTCAAGAACTCTTGTCCGATGCTGGTGTAGGTCGTCAACAGCATGTGATCGTCAGCCAAGGTCAAATTGACGCGGTGTTGAACGCCCGTCCGGAAGACCGGCGTTCGATCATTGAAGAAGCGGCAGGAGTGCTGAAATTCCGCAAGCGTAAAGAAAAAGCCGAGCGCCGACTGGAGTCCACCGAGGCCTCACTATTGCGCGTGCAAGACCTCTTGCGTGAGGTGCGGCGTCAACTCCGCCCACTTGAACGACAAGCAGATGCGGCGCGTCGTCACGGCGACCTCGTCAGCGAACTCAATGCTTTACGTTTGTTTTTGTCGGGACGAGAGATTTCTGCATTTCGTATTCGCCTAGAAGCCTTGGCGATTGATCGATCCGAGGCAACTCGAAAAGAAGACGAACTGCGTCGGCTACTTGCCGAACTTGATACCAACGTCATGGCCGCTGAGGCTGAGTTGTCTGCTCGGGGTGAAAGTGGATTGGGCGACGAGTTAGTGCGCGTTGAACAACTACGCGAACGTTCGCGGGGTATCTCAATGCTGTTAGTCGAGCGTCGCCGATCCTATGAGCGTGACCGCGGCCAAATGATGGATTCTGGTGTCGTTGCCAATCTCGAAGCGGATGCCGCACGTCTTCAAGGCGAACTTGATGAGGTTGAAATAGCAATCAGCCGACTGGAACCAGAAAATCTTGAACTTGCTAACGATGAAGCGGCCTTTGAAGGCGAACGAACCCAGGCCGCAACTTTGTTTGACCATATTTCGTCGTCCACAATTTCAGCCGCGAGTGCTGCTGCTGAAGTGCGTGGTGAGTTAAGGACGTTACGAGCCTCGGTTGAGTCGGCAGATTCTGAGCACCGTCGACTTGCGGCGCGCATGCAGACCTTGGCCGAACGTGATCTTCGCTATGCCAACGATATTGAACGTTTGCGCAACGAATGTGAAAACGCGCAGATGGTTGAAGAACCATTGGTTGGCGAGGTCACGCAGGCTGAAGCACATCGCTTATCCGCCGAGGCAGAACTGGAAACAGCACTCACCACGCGCAACGCAGTCGCAGCAGAATTGGCTCGTTGGCAAGCCCGTGGCGAGGCACTGCAATTGGCTCTTGATAGCGCACGTGCTCGCGCTGGTGCTGAAAAATTGAAAGATGTCTCGGGAGTTGTCGGAACCCTGCTTGACCTTGTCGTTATTGATGAGGGTTGGGAACAGTCAGTTGAAGCGGCCCTAGGCGAAGCCTTGTTGTCCGTTGTCGTCGAGAACACCGAGTCTGCTCGTCGGGCTCTCGCTCACCTGCGCGCAGCAGCGACTTCGGGAGCTGTTTTGGCCCTCGGATCAAAATTGGAGATAGTGGTTTCCGGTGGTCATCCCACAGGTGCTCTGCGGATCCGCGATCATGTACGTTCATCGCGCAAGGATGTCGCTGATCTACTTGATCTATTGCTTGCTTCGGCCATACAAGTCACAGACTGGACTGCTGCTGTTGACGCGGTGATGAGTGACCCGCGTTTGGTTGCGGTGACTCCCCAGGGAGATCGTTTTACCACGACTGGATGGCGTATCGGTGTTGCTGGCGGTGGAGCAACCGCTGCTGCTCTTGAGGACGCGTTACAAAATGCGCAAGCCTCAGAACGAGATCTCGCCGAACGCGATGTGCTAGTACGGCAGGCGCAAGGTAAACAACAGACAGCGCGGGCACATGAGGCTGACGTACAAAAGCGTCTCGATGCCAATGATGCGGCGTTTACCGCAGCCTCAGAAGCCCTCGCTCGTGTGCAGAGTGAACGTCGAGAAGCAGCTACTGAGTCGGAGGGTTTGTTGCCGACTTTGAGTGAGATAGGTGAACGTCAAGAACGACTCAAATCTCGTGTCGGTGAACTTGAAGAACTCGTTCCCGCGCTTGAAAAAGAAGAGCTTGATGAAGTGCAGGCGGCCAAAGCCAGAGGTGAAGCACGCGCCACGCTCGAGGCCCAGTCCACACTTTTGTCGGGTCGCCGCCGTGATCTTGAGGTGCGCAGCGCGGGACTGATTGAGCGCAATCAGTTCACCCAGGAGCGATTGCTGGAAATCGAACGTCGCTTGGCCGCTGACGCCGTGGCCCGCGCCGAGGCTGCGGGTCATCGTGAAAAAATTGAAAAGATTCTCTCGGCAACTGAGCGTTTGGCAGCCATCGTTGATGGACATCGTCACATCATTGAAGCGCGCTTGGCTGACTTGCATGAGAAGCGTCGTCGCCAAAGTGATGAGGTTCGGGCGTTCTCAACATCCCTTGACGAAATGCGTCGGGCGCGGTCGGCGACAGAGCGCGAACTTGAATCCGGACGAGAATTATCGCGTCGTTCCGAAGTTGAACAAACTGAAGTCAAAATGCGTTTGGAAGCAACTGTGGAAACCCTACGTCGTGATCTAGATGTGGAGCCCGAAGTTGCCGAAGCGGCGGAGATGCCAGCACTGCCTGAAGGCATCAGCGCTCCGGCGCGGACACGTGATCTTGAGCGCGAGTTGCGTCTCATGGGTCCGATCAATCCGCTCGCTCTTGAGGAGTTCAACGAACTACAAGAGCGACATAAGTTCTTAGAGGTACAACTCGAAGATGTTCGTAACACGCGTCGTGAATTAATGCGCGTGATTACTGCTGTTGATCATGAGATTCAGTCCGTATTTGCCGGAGCTTTCGCTGATGTAAGCGTGAACTTCACCCAACTTTTCGGCAATCTTTTCCCGGGTGGTACGGGGCGCTTGATTCTCACGAATCCCGATGATTTGCTGAACACTGGTATTGAAGTTGAAGCAAAACCAGGTGGAAAAAATGTCAAGAAACTCAGTCTTTTGTCTGGTGGAGAGCGAAGTCTGACCGCCCTTGCATTTCTATTTGCTGTCTTTCGCAGTCGGCCCTCTCCGTTCTATGTGATGGACGAAGTTGAAGCGGCTCTTGACGATGTCAACCTGCATCGCTTCCTCGGGCTGATCAATGAGTTCCGTCAGGAAGCACAATTGATTATTGTGAGTCACCAAAAGCGCACCATGGAAGCGGGAGATTCTTTACTCGGAGTCACAATGCAGCCAGGTGGATCCTCCAAAGTTGTCACCGAACGCACCTCCGCTGCCGCTGGCGGCGCTGCCTCTTAGGTAGATACAGCGATGACAACCCAAAACTTATTACTGATTCTCTTAGCGGTCACACTCGTTTTTGGATTCGGAGTCGTGCTCATTGGTCGCCGTTCAGGTGCTTCCGCTTCCCCCAAAGCAGTTCTTGACGAGCCGTTAGTTGCCGAAGTCTTGGCTCCGATAGCACCCGTTAACCGTTGGGGGAAAACAGCGGTCGCACTCGCTGGCATTTTGGGGGGCGTGCGATCTCGTGGTGGGATAACAAATGAAACGTGGGATGACCTTGAAGAAGCATTGCTGAAAGCTGATGTCGGTATCGGAGTCACTGACGCTTTGCTGAATGGTTTGCGTCAGCGCGTGAAGTCAAAAGAAATTATCGACGGTGATGCATTGCTGGTCGCGCTGCAAAATGAGATGACAGCGAAACTTGATCGATCTGATCGTGAGTTGAATTTTGCTACTGTTGAAGAGGGTCGAGTCAACGTGTGGCTCTTCGTTGGCGTTAATGGCGTGGGCAAAACCACCACTATCGGCAAGGTTTCTGCGCAGCAGGCCGCTCTTGGTCGATCTGTGGTGTTGGCAGCGGGGGACACCTTTCGTGCCGCCGCCGCTGAACAGTTGGAAACATGGGCGACTCGCTCGGGGGCAGAATTGGTGCGCGGTGCTGAGGGCGGTGATCCCAGTTCTGTGATCTTCGATGGGGTGCAGCGAGCTGCGGCCAAGGGTTTTGATCTAGTTCTAGGCGACACGGCTGGCCGACTTCAAAATAAGACAAATCTGATGGATGAACTGCGCAAAGTTCGCCGTATTGCGGATCGCCAGCCTGGTCAAGTCACTGAAGTGTTTCTGGTGATTGATGCCACGACGGGTCAAAATGGGCTCGCGCAAGCCCGCGAGTTCACAGATGCCGCAGGTGTGACAGCCATTGTGCTCACCAAATTGGACGGTTCGGCCAAGGGTGGCATCGTTTTCGCCATTGAAACCGAGATGGGCATCCCCATCAAGTTGGTTGGCCTTGGTGAAACGATTGATGATCTCGTGCCTTTTGACCCAGCCGACTTCGTCCACGGACTCTTTGCTGGCTGAAATTTTAATAATTGGGCAGATTGGGAACTAATACCAGTTCGCCTAGCGTCATAGTTCCATGAAGAAAATCATCGTTCCAGTCCTGACCGTATTCACCCTCTTCGCCGTTGCTTGCGGTGACGATTCCGACGCCTCGGGTCCTCCGATTCTGCGCATTACAGCTGGGATCAGTGGTGATAGCAAGTCTGCTGATCAAGCGCTTGGCGCACCGGAGAG
>CALGTP010000260.1 GCA_937902105.1 uncultured Actinomycetes bacterium | reverse complement strand
GGTCCCTTCTTGCTAGATTCCTTTTCAGTTTTGTTAGGATTTTTTGGACCTGGAACGGTTCTGGCCATAATCGTGTCATACACTTCTGGTGTGACACCTAATGGCTTCACATTACTTGTGTCGAGTAGCTGAGGTCCTCACGCAGGGTATAACTTGCACAAAACATGAAGCTGTCAATATCAACAGCAACAGTCGCAAACAACAAATTACACAACATCCTCAACACAAACGGTTTGGCAAAATATCGGGCCTGTCTTCTTCTTGGCCCCTGACGACGAAGAACCACCAGATCTACTGCTCCCCATGTTGATCACCAAGTCATCGTCGTCCTCATGCGCAACAAAAGTCGTCTTTCGTTTATTGCTCGTCGTTGCTCCACCAGTCGGCATAGAAGTCGCAGCCGCCTTCGGCAACTCATTTTTCTTGTCACTGATTGCGTTTGATTTGTTCTTGATGCCACTGTCACTGTCACCGTCACTGCTTTTTTTGGAGCTGTCGGTGCTGAGCGCATCGTCAGAGCCACTCTCGTCGGAATCCAGGGGAGCGCAGCTGGAAGAAGCTTCATGTTGGTCATCCAGTTGACTGTCAGGAGGCGCAGTGTCTGCTGCAAACTCTGGCGGTGCTGGCTCCGGCTGCTGACCTAGCACCTGGCTGTCACCACAATCGTCCCGTGCAGCTGCAAGATCGCTTGACAGTGAATTAAGAGCATCTTGAATGGCTTCCTTCGATGGTTTCATTGATATGTCCTTACGCGTGGGGAGGTCGCCACAAAACAGCAGAGGCAATGTGCAACACAATCATCGCAACACCTTTCTCGACACACACTCACACACGTTGAAACAGTGTACCCAACAAAATACACCATGCCCAGGAAAGAGTCTTTCCCGTACTTCTTGTGCCAAAGCCACATGCTATCGATGACTTTGCTCAATGCCTGGAATTGCGTCCACTTGCCACCATAAGTCCTGCTGGTTGAATGGATGTCCTTTCGATTGCCCTTCGCGGAGGTAACTGGTGTTGTAGCAGATGGCTTAGGATAGTAGCCTTCAAAGGCTTTGCTGCTCGCCTGCCAAACCAGTACAGTATTGATCTTGCTGTGCTCGCCATCGATCTCAGGCTTCAGGTTCTTGATTGATTTCGGCGTGAAGTGAGCAGCAGCTTCCCTGCTTCTGCCAGTTCGGCCAATAATGAGATCCTCTCTCAGAACATCCTCAAGATCGTCCTTCATTTTTGCGAAAGTCGCTCCGTCATCGCCTTCAACTTCCAAGATCTGGAGCGCGGAAAGGAGACAGCTAGGGTTCTTAGCCTTGACAAGGCTGCGGTTCAAAAAATCCGTTACCATTTGCGATTGCGCTGCTTCATCAAGATCCGGGAAATATGACTTCACCAGTGCCATCCTTAAGTGTTTTCAAATGTACTTGGGATTTGCAACATATGGTTTCCGCATATGGGCTATTTGCATTCACAATCAAAAAAAACAAACCCAACCAAAGCAAAGGCTCAAACGAGATTTCCTGCCAACCTTCGCTTCGTTGTAACGAACAGGCACAACATTAGCCACTGCACACATCATGCCCAGGTAATCGTCAGTAATTCCTGTCATATCTCCGCGAGACAGAAAACTGCTGATAAGACCTTGGTTTTTGTTTGCCCTCAACAGCACCACCCCATGGTGACGAAGTGTCATTGGCAGTTGGCCAGGTGGACCTTAGTAGCAAGAAAGCCAAGAATGAGCGCCACATGGTCGTCATAAAATTCACTAGTGGGCCCTCGCATCATCAGGGAAGGGTTTCAAATTCAAACAGAAACGTGATAAGTAACACAAGCGATTTGCCAATGCTTGGCGATATCAAGAAAGCTTTAGGCAGGGTTCCACATGCACCCCATGGAACAATTCTGCATCCTCCTCTCCCTTCGCGGCAAGCGTGTGGATGCAAACCTCTTTCAATCTGTCCTTGCACTCAGCCAAAGTTATCATGTCGTGAGACACTAGGAACACATCGGTCTCAATTTCCTGCACTTTCCACATAAATCCTCCTTTGAAGTGGAATCCAATGGACATGTAAAAATCATTCGTTGATTTCTCCTGGAAAATTCGACCCTGCTGTAACACGCAGCCAGACCAGCAGCCAGATGTATTCCTGAATCTGTCTGCAGCGTGCGACCGAAGTGCAATCATGCTACCGACCGATCTGAACTCACTGCGCTGCCCGCCGAGCTTCCAGGAGAGCTCAGATGGGTTCTTGTCGCCGATGCCCTTCTTTCTGAATCCTGCTGACTATCATTGCAAACTGTTGCGGCAAAACCGACATTACTATTATTGGCAGGAGGTTCAAACCAAATCGAGAACATATTGTCACAACATGTGTTTGATAACCGAAGTCCTTCTGTTAAGTCGGACGCAAATGCCTTGCCCACTGCTGAAGTGGGGTTCTTTGGAGGAAA
>CALGTP010000259.1 GCA_937902105.1 uncultured Actinomycetes bacterium | reverse complement strand
GCACCGGTTCGCCGTTGGCGGTGAGCAGGGGTCGAGTGGACGGCCTCTTCCTGGACACCCTGGCGGCAGTTCCGCCAAAGCCAATGGGGCAAACCGATGTCGAAGCACATGAGTCCACGCCGATCTCTATCTCCACTGCCGTAGGTTCTGCCTGTGCCGGCGGCTCCTCCTCCTGCGCCAGGCATAGCACTCCCACGTGTCCGTCGTGCTCCCCTTCCGCCTGATCGAGCTGCCGTTGGAAGTCCTCCCAGGACTCCTGGTCGTCGTAGTCTTCATAGTCTTCGTAGTCGTCATAGCTGCCGTTGCCATCGTAAGAGTACTCCCACGTCTGTGCCGGGTCGTACTCGCTGCTGTGCTCCCAGTCGATCTGCTGCTCGCTGTGTTCTGGGTACGGCGGCTGTCGGTAGTCAAGGTTGTCTTCGGCACCCTCTGCCAAGATGAGCGCCGCCTGACACTGTGCTGCGTAGTGTCCGGTCTCACCGCAACGGAAGCAGTTGCTCGCGGCGAGTCCTCGTGCTGCTGCTTTCCCCTTTCCTGCGCCCTTGGGTGCGCTCGCTGTCTTGCCCTTGCCCTTAGGCTTGCCCTTGGTGGTTGTAGGTGGTTGTGGTGTTGAGGTCTGCGGTGCTGGCGGCTGCTGTGGTGGTTGAGCTGTTGGCCATGGGCCTGGCCGTCGTCCTGTCACGCCTCTGCCGTATCCCTTCTGCCCTTTCTGCCAGCCTCCTCCTCCTCCTTTGCCTTTGCCTTTGGCGATGCCTCCTCCTTCGTGGCGGAAGGTTGAGGCCCGTGGGGGCACGCCTCCCGCGTACCACCGCTGCTGTTGCCATCCGTCTTGCCGGGCAGGATTGCGGAGTGCTCTCGGCACCCACCTGCCGGCATCGACGTTGCCCAGATCCATGGGCTGCGAGTAGGCTCTCGCATCTTCCGTGGGTACCCCTACCATGCTGTAGGTGACTCCGCGCCTTACGAAGTTCACCAGCGCTTCATCAAGCGCGCGGAAACTGGCAGTGATGGAAGCTGGGGCAGTTCTGAGGAAGTACCGGATCTCTTGCGGCGCCCAGCGTGCCACAATAGAGACCTTCGTGTGGTCAGGCATCTGGCGACCAGACTCCAGCTCATATCTGGCCAGGTCATTTTTCCACTCATAAAACTGGTCAATGAAGCGGTGCGGTGTCCAGCGTGGCTGCATGAGTCCAATCTCCACAGCTGTCCACCTGTCGCTGTCGCGTGGCTGAAACTCGTTACAGAGTCTCCTCCACGTGACCCAGCCATTCTTGTTCGTCACCGCCCGCACGAGATTTGCGGCTTTGTTGTTCTGTCTCACGCACGGTACCAAGAGCATGTGTATAAATCTGGCTATCAGCTTGTTTCTCTCATTCATCTCGGACCAATCGACTTCGTGATCTGCATTGACTGCGGCTTCTAAGAGGCTGTCGATGTCGATCGGTGTGAGCGTGTTTTGGAACTCGTATTTCCACTCTGCA
>CALGTP010000258.1 GCA_937902105.1 uncultured Actinomycetes bacterium | reverse complement strand
GGGCTCTACGAAGCACAATGTGCAACTGATGTATGGTTCGGCCAGCACTGCTAATTGCTTAATTGATCTTAGTTGCTAGTTGTTAGTTGCTCGTTGCTAATTGTTAGTTGCTAGTTGCGAACTGCTAGTTGCTAGTTGCTAGTTGCTAGATTGCTGCTAGATGAATGCCGAACCATGGCTCTGATTGAAGCTGTGGCGAACTCACAGCAAAAGGCGAAAACACTGATCTGTCTGCACTCACTCGTTGTCTGACTAACTGTCCATCATACTCTTGGTGAGGTTTGCAAGTTCAAGGGCTCCGGAATCAACAACAGGCTCTGCATAGTTCACGTTGGTGAGTATCGCAAAATCAACTGCCATGGATACTGTGGTAGTAAAAGAGTTCCCTGCTAGGTCAAACAATTGCGACTGCGAAAACTTGTTGGCAGCACGCATCTTTGCAAGGGGAAAGCCCTGCAACGCCATAGCGTCAGCACCGATCAAGTATCTCCCGAGCTCGGTGGACCAAATGTGACTGTTTGGCAGGAGCGTAGGCACTGCATCAAAGTTGAAGTTATGACGAGTTCGTCCCCAAGTCTGCGAAGTGTCAGACCAAGCAAACTTCCTCAGCTCCGCCTGTATAACCAGCTCCTGTTCGCGATTGCAGGAGGCAAGGAACCAAGGGTTTTGAGTAAGGCGCTCTGGAACTCGCAAAGGCCACTGCCAACCCTGAGCAGCACAAGCGTCCATGTGACTCGACACCCAGTTCAACTCTTTCTTCTACAAGGCCCAAGGTTGATTTCAAAAACAATTTCAAAACATGTCTGCTACTGGAAACTCTGCGGATATTGTTGTGTGCTATAGTTGGTCTCGAAAAACAAATGCACGCAAATTGACAAACCTACAGCCTACGATTTACAAGTTGAAAAATCACATATACAATTATACAATAGCTATTCACCGACTCGACCTTGGTGGCATCATTTGCCGAAGGATCTGATTTGATTTCTTTGCGATCTGTGCGACGCTCAACCTCTGCGATGAGGATGTTGGAGTCAGCTGGCTCGACGATGTGACTGACTGGGGGAGCAGGCACTTTGAGAAGATCCATTGTACTGTCAACAGCTGCAGGGAAACGATCGACATCCACAGAGAAATCGGGGTTGTTCAAGTCCGTACGAACTCCTACTATGTAGATGCGGCGCCTGTCAGGGTGTGCCCAACAAGTGGGAAAGCTATTGCAACACTCATCAAACATGCAAGTTCAAGAGCTGCAGATTTTATTTTAAAACTGAAATCGAAAAACAAACATATATTCCGTGAAATTATAATCATCACACCGTACTACAAAGCACAAGATTGCACAAGTTGGCCAGGAAACATAATAAATCCCTGCCTTGTCTGTGGTATAAAGAAGTCTGTGGCCACAATGTGAATCACGTGCACCAGATATGCCTCATCATCGATACTGCCCAAGGTGTCCACCACAATAGACAAGTTGCTGTCATCATCCTTCGTGTCTCCGATGCTCTCCACATTCTCGAATACGAATATGTCTGGCTTGGTGGCCACTATAACATCACGGGTGCTGTTGAACGTTTTGACTGAGGTAAGTTCATTCTTCATACCTGCCATGCCATTCCTGTTCTCCTTGAAATTCACGTTGGCACGGCTCCAGGATTTACAGGAGAATCCTGATTTCAGGATATGCGTTCGCCTGCAATTGAGGATATTGCATTTTTTTTTGTGGTTCACACAGAAGGCATCGTTGTCCATGATTTTCGTGCAGTCGTCAAATAAGCATGTGTCCTTGCCGACGAAACCGTTCTCCATGAGCCATTTCTGTTTCCACGGCTCTTTCTCTGCCATGAAGGGCACATACGTCGCACAAGGGAAGGAGTAGTGTTCTGCCATGCCCTCGACAGTATGATTGATTGCCAGCTCCCCAGTGCCACTTCCGCTGCACAAAGATGCCACGCCCAGTTCGGAAGGAAACTTCGAAGTAGAACCGATGGGAAGGTAATCGTCCGCTTCGATCCTCTCGATGTTGTACTGCGCCATGTTTGGCAATAGGTTTTGCATATCCACCTGGTTTTTGCCCGGAAGATAAAAGCGACGCAGGCCCAACCCCTCGGCATCATCCGCATCATCAGGATCCTCACGATCAGAAGAATTCGCGCCAGCCTGGCTGTCGCCTCCAGGCCAAGTTTAAAAATACAAAGTGGGTCGAGTATTGAAGAAATGAACAGCCTAGGAAACAACCAAGTCCAGCAACAGTACAGCAACACCTTCAAACAAGCGGTCACCCCAGATTCAATGATTCAACACAATAATCCTAGGTCGCACCAGCTTCCAGCGGAAATACAAGTGTCCCAATTCTGTTGTTCGCAAAACGTGCCTCCGCCATCACCGGCCAGCCATGCGTCCAGACCCCATTGCAAAGTTGGTGTAGGGCTCGGAGGATGGTCAATGTGCAAGGGGGCAGCCGTCTGGGAAGTTGGTGTAGGGCTCGGAGGATGGTCAATGTGCAAGGGGGCAGCCGTCTGGGCAGCAGGCTCAGCTGGGCATAAAGTTGGACTGGCAACAGCAACCTGTTCGTTTTCGTCCTTGGTGATTGATGTCTGCAAATGCGCTGGTATGAGTTCAGACGCTAGCTCTGCTGACTGAGCTGTTGCAGGCCCACCCTCATGATCCGGACCAGCTGCCGCTGCGGCGGATAGCACCTCGGCAGCAGGCGCCTCAGAGGCGCCGGCAGTTGCAGAAAGAGGCGCAGGTAGAAAGGCAGGTTCGGACTCCTTGGACTTCTTTGCTTTCTGCCGCTTGCCTCCACCAGTAGTAGCTGCATCACCGATGTCGGTCGTTGCATCTCGTTTGAACTGAATCTTGCTCTGGGCCGTAGTGGCCTTGGCTGCCTTGGGCGAGGTAGCAACAGGGCTGGATTTCACAACCGTTTTCTTAGGTGCCATTGCTAAAGCCTACAATAGCCGAGCGCAGGGTTACTGGCCTTTGCCAAGGTGATGACACGACAAACAGTGCTTGAGAGAAAAAACGAGTGAGTTATGCAGTTGCTGTTATGCTATAGGCTATGCATTGCTACTGCGCTGCTGCCCATCTTAACAGTTTCAGGTTTAGTGTTTGACGTTAGGCGCAATTGTGCACTATCTAAACTAGCCATTTCATGGTGCAAACCTGTGGGGTTGTTTAAATACAACGCGTGATCGTGATTCTCAGGCTGGCGAATTTTGCCAACATGTGCTTGCCAGCAGTTTACAGTAATGCAGCGCACCGCACGCACATGTTTTGTCATCTACAGTCAGTGTGAAAACAAACAGCAGCAGCAGCAGCAGCAGCA
>CALGTP010000257.1 GCA_937902105.1 uncultured Actinomycetes bacterium | reverse complement strand
CGCAGTCTGCAACTCGACTGCGTGAAGTCGGAATCGCTAGTAATCGCGGATCAGCATGTCGCGGTGAATACGTTCCCGGGCCTTGTACACACCGCCCGTCACACCATGGGAGTGGGTTTTACCAGAAGTAGTTAGTCTGACCGCAAGGGGGACGATTACCACGGTAGGATTCATGACTGGGGTGAAGTCGTAACAAGGTAGCCGTATCGGAAGGTGCGGCTGGATCACCTCCTTTCTAGAGATCACCTCTCTATGAATACTTACACTTATCAATTGTCGTAGCATACAAGGAATAATTGGCCCATTTTCGGGTCTGTAGCTCAGCTGGTTAGAGCACCGTGTTGATAACGCGGGGGTCGTTGGTTCGAGCCCAACCAGACCCACCAGATTAGAAAAAAGTGTTTATATCGGGGGGGATTAGCTCAGCTGGGAGAGCACCTGCTTTGCAAGCAGGGGGTCGTCGGTTCGATCCCGTCATCCTCCACCAATTCCTTGTAACAAAGAAGTCAGCCTCAAAGATTGCACGTCAGTCTTTGAGGCTAGCTTTTTAAGCTAGTATGTTCTTTAACAATATGGAAGAAGTAAAAACGAAATCATAAGATTGTGATGAGATTATGATTTCAAATGGGTAATGATTGCAAAATCAAAACTAAATCAACGCAATATACTAAGAAATTTTTAGTAGAAAGAGTTGTATTAAGTAAGCTTTAGAAGAAACTATAACGATCGTCTCATGCGAGAAAACAGAAGTTTAAAAGGGCTTAGGTTTTAAAGTTATAGGATCAAGTGAATAAGTGCATATGGTGAATGCCTTGGCGATTACAGGCGATGAAGGACGTGGTAGTCTGCGAAATTTTTCGGGGAGCTGACAAACGAGCTTTGATCCGGAAGTGTCCGAATGGGGAAACCCACCCGTAAGGGTATCCGTCTCTGAATACATAGGAGACGTGAAGCGAACCGAGCGAACTGAAACATCTAAGTAGCTCGAGGAAAAGAAATCAACCGAGATTCCGGAAGTAGTGGCGAGCGAAACCGGAACAGCCTGTTATTTTTAGCACATGCGTTAATAGAACGGAATGGAAAGTCCGGCCGTAGAGGGTGATAGCCCCGTATATGAAAACCCGTGTGTGGAACTAGGATAACGACAAGTAGGGCGGGACACGTGAAATCCTGTCTGAATATGGGGGGACCATCCTCCAAGGCTAAATACTCGTAATCGACCGATAGTGAACTAGTACCGTGAGGGAAAGGTTAAAAGAACCCCGGAAGGGGAGTGAAATAGATCCTGAAACCGTATGCATACAAACAGTGGGAGCCCTTCGGGGTGACTGCGTACCTTTTGTATAATGGGTCAGCGACTTACATTCAGTAGCAAGCTTAACCGATAGGGGAGGCGTAGCGAAAGCGAGTCCTAATAGGGCGTCTTAGTTACTGGGTGTAGACCCGAAACCAAGTGATCTATCCATGGCCAGGATGAAGGTGCGGTAACACGTACTGGAGGTCCGAACCCACAAATGTTGAAAAATTTGGGGATGAGCTGTGGATAGGGGTGAAAGGCTAAACAAACTTGGAGATAGCTGGTTCTCTCCGAAAACTATTTAGGTAGTACCTCGTATCTTACTCTCGGGGGTAGAGCACTGTTATGGCTAGGGGGTTCATAAGAACTTACCAAACCATTGCAAACTCCGAATACCGAGAAGTACAATTACGGGAGACAGACATCGGGTGCTAACGTCCGGTGTCAAGAGGGAAACAACCCAGACCGCCAGCTAAGGTCCCAAATGATATGCTAAGTGGTAAACGAAGTGAGAAGGCCCAGACAGCCAGGAGGTTGGCTTAGAAGCAGCCACCCTTTAAAGAAAGCGTAATAGCTCACTGGTCGAGTCGTCTCGCGCGGAAGATGTAACGGGGCTAAGCATATAACCGAAGCTGCGGATGCATAATTTATTATGCATGGTAGGAGAGCGTTCTGTAGGCCTGCGAAGGTGTTCTGTGAGGAATGCTGGAGGTATCAGAAGTGCGAATGCTGACATGAGTAGCGATAAAGGGAGTGAAAGGCTCCCTCGCCGAAAGCCCAAGGTTTCCTGCGCAACGTTCATCGGCGCAGGGTGAGTCGGCCCCTAAGATGAGGCAGAAATGCGTAGTCGATGGGAAACAGGTTAATATTCCTGTACCTCAATTTAATGCGATGTGGGGACGGAGAAGGTTAGGTCAGCCAGGTGTTGGATATCCTGGTTCAAGCGTGTAGGTAGATTCTTTAGGCAAATCCGGAGAGTCAATACTGAGGCGTGATAACGAAGTGAACTCTGTTCATGAAGTGATTGATACCATGCTTCCAAGAAAAGCCACTAAGCTTCAGTTAAGTTGAGACCGTACCGCAAACCGACACAGGTGGGCAGGATGAGAATTCTAAGGCGCTTGAGAGAACTCTGGAGAAGGAACTCGGCAAATTTGTACCGTAACTTCGGGATAAGGTACGCCCCTGTAGGTTGTAGCAATTTACTTGCGAAGGCCGAAGGGGTTGCAGTGAAAAGGTGGCTGCGACTGTTTAATAAAAACACAGCACTGTGCTAACACGAAAGTGGACGTATACGGTGTGACGCCTGCCCGGTGCCGGAAGGTTAAATGATGGGGTGCAAGCTCTTGATTGAAGCCCCGGTAAACGGCGGCCGTAACTATAACGGTCCTAAGGTAGCGAAATTCCTTGTCGGGTAAGTTCCGACCCGCACGAATGGCGTAACGATGGCCACACTGTCTCCTCTAGAGACTCAGCGAAGTTGAAATGGTTGTGAAGATGCAATCTACCCGCGGTTAGACGGAAAGACCCCATGAACCTTTACTATAGCTTTACATTGGACTTTGACATCATCTGTGTAGGATAGGTGGGAGACTTTGAAGCAGGATCGCTAGATCTTGTGGAGTCACCCTTGAAATACCACCCTGATGTTGTTGAGGTTCTAACCTAGACCCCTTATCGGGGCCAGGGACCGTGTATGGTGGGTAGTTTGACTGGGGCGGTCTCCTCCCAAAGAGTAACGGAGGAGTGCGAAGGTAACCTAGGTACGGTCGGAAATCGTACTGTTAGTGCAATGGCATAAGGTTGCTTGACTGCGAGACGGACAGGTCGAGCAGGTGCGAAAGCAGGTCATAGTGATCCGGTGGTTCTGTATGGAAGGGCCATCGCTCAACGGATAAAAGGTACTCTGGGGATAACAGGCTGATACCGCCCAAGAGTTCATATCGACGGCGGTGTTTGGCACCTCGATGTCGGCTCATCTCATCCTGGGGCTGTAGCCGGTCCCAAGGGTATGGCTGTTCGCCATTTAAAGAGGTACGTGAGCTGGGTTTAAAACGTCGTGAGACAGTTTGGTCCCTATCTGCCGTGGGCGTTGGAAATTTGAAAGGAGCTGTTCCTAGTACGAGAGGACCGGAATGGACTGATCTCTGGTGGATCGGTTGTCACGCCAGTGGCATAGCCGAGTAGCTAAATCGGGAAAAGATAAACGCTGAAAGCATCTAAGCGTGAAACTTGCCTTAAGATGAGATTTCCCTTGTACTTTAAGTACACTAAAGAGTCGTTCAAGACCAGGACGTTGATAGGTCAGGTGTGGAAGTGCAGTAATGCATGAAGCTAACTGATACTAATTGCTCGTGAGGCTTGATCCTATAACCTTAAGACTTAAGGTTATGGTTGACACTAAAGCAAAACGCAATCAATACACAAAACTTTACTTCTTCTATATATTGTTAAAACTAATTCTGATGATTAGATTATCAATCATCGCAACAGTTTGCTTGGCGGACATAGCGATTTGGACCCACTCCTTCCCATCTCGAACAGGACAGTGAAACGAATCAGCGCCGATGATAGTGTGGTTTTTTCCATGCGAACGTAGGACACTGCCAAGCTTCTAATTAAGAAACCCCATCGACTGATGGGGTTTTTTTTT
>CALGTP010000256.1 GCA_937902105.1 uncultured Actinomycetes bacterium | reverse complement strand
GTGTATCGCGCGCCCCGTTGAGAGGGTGGGTCGTTAGAGAGTGGGTGTAAGAGCAACGGTGCTCCCAACACCCCCTCCCCTCGCCACCGCTCCTGACGCCAGGCCCCCCTCCCTTAGCGCAGTGGCTCGAACCGGCGGGGACACGGGCCGCCACCCGGCCCCCCCACCGCCTCCGCGGGTTAAACCGGCGTCCACTACACGAAGGGGGGCCCCAAAGGCGACCAGTGCTCTAGCGGTGGTGCGGACTACCCCGAGCGTCGCAGCTCGGAGTGTTGCTGTGGGCTCGATTACCCGAGCACTGGGTGTTTGGCGGACCAAGCCATGGAGAAGGCTCGTCCGCCGGGGGTGGGGGAGGGGGAGGACCTCCCCCCCGAGGGGGGGAGGGGGGGCGGGGGGGGCCGAAGCCCCCCCCGGGGGGGATGAACAGGAGAGCGCGTATTGCGGGCTGTGTCTCTGGGTGTGTCGTTATGGCCATGCGTCTGCGTACCCGATGGCGTTGGGGTGGAGGTTTCGGACGGGCTGGCGGTACTGGGCCCGTTTGTACTGCTGTGGTTGGCCGGGTGTTGCGCAACGCTGGGTGGCTGTAACTCCCCAAAAGTTTGGCCGCATTCTGCGCATGTTATTACCAACGTGGCTGGCTCCCAATCCCAGGTCAAATTAATTCCTGGGCACACCCCCTCGCATACCCGGTGGGCTAGCTGACAAATGTCCTGATTTCCCATGAGGGCGTTGTTTTGCAGGAAAATGCTGTTTTGTATGATCGCGGCGACCTCGATGTTGTGGTGGTTGAACGCAGTACGGACGGCATGCATGAGTTGTGTAATGATCCAGCTGTGCAGACGAGCCATGAATGCCCCGTACGGGTTGGTATGCGCGACGTGGCTGCTCCCTCGGCGGGCTGGGGGTTGGCACCATGCGAGGTCTGGTTGTTGGAAAAGGGACTCGCGTGTCCGTGTCACTTCCCGGGTGTACCGGGCGAGAAAGCAAGTTGGAGGCGCCTCTGTGTCGGGACTGTGCTGACTTGTCCATGGACTGATGCATCGCGCCTGGGCGGTTTCACGACGAATCCCGTTTTCTTCCGTGATGCGGCGCAGAGTTGTTTCTTGATTGTTAACATACTCACGGAGAAGGGGCGTGTGAATTTGGAACGTACGACAGGTCCAGAGTATTGCGCGCGGCATGGCGTTGCGCATGGCTAGCTCGGCGGTTCCGTGGAGTAAACATGTTGTCAATGGGCGTATTAAGGCGTGGAGGTGTGATTGGGGGACCGGGTCGCCTGGTACGGAGTCGCGGGTCGGGGTGGGCTGGTATATATCCGATATTGAGGTGTAGGGCTGCGCCGTGGTTTCCGATGAGGGCGTGGCGCGGTGTACGTGGCGAAGACAGTTCTGGATGGCCTTAAGGAGACCGCGTTGTTCTTGGTCTCCCCAGTGTCGGTGCTGCGGCATGAGTGCAGCAATGTCGGTTGGCTTTAGTGTTTTAAGCCATTCCAGCGCTTGAGTGTCGAGGCGGGGATGGAGAACGAACGGGGTAGGGTGCTGTTGGTGGTTCTGCCACTGGACCGGGGGTAATATGAGCCCTTGGGATTGGGGCGGGGGCGAAAGTTGGTCGGATGGTACCGCGGGCGGGGGGAGGTAAGGGGCCGCTGGGGCGTCCTCGGCGTGTGTTGATGTCTGGCAAGTGGTTATTTGAGCAGCGCGCCCTGTGCTCTGGGGGCCTGCCGTTCCTGGGGGAGGCCGGGGGTTTGGGCAATGTGCATGGGATCGGGGAGGGGTGTTGTCCAGCGATGCCTGCGTGGTTGGGAAGCCCTGGTTCACCCATATTTCCCCTCTTGCGTATACGAGACCCATTCGCCCTTGGATGACAAGTTCGTTGACACGCGTGCCTTCCTCCGTATGTTCTGTATGGTTCTGCTGGATGTGCCGGCATGTGAGGTCATATGTTGTTTTGAAGAAGGTCCAAAGTTGACCCACCTGTGCCGCTACGTGCAGGTGTTGCTGCGGTGGCCTACGCCCGGTCATGTAGGCCAGGGCTGTTGCACTGGTGGATTGGATGATTCCAGAGCCGGCGGGTAGGTTTTTGATACCGCCGAGGGCACGGAGGAGTTCGGCCAGGCCTGTGAGGTGCGCGTCGGTGTGGGTGGGCGCCGTTGCGCCTAGATACGCGGGGTGGCGCGTGTTTGTGACGACGGGCCCGTACGCCTCGTCGATGGTGTGACAGGGTGTATGCGTCTGGTTGTTCCCTGGTCTGGTGATGGTGTACGCCCAGCCCGCTTGGTCGTGTCTGGCCTCTCCGGCCACCGTTCCTATCCAGGCTATATTGGGGGTGGGCGCATTTCTGCCATTGGTTAGTTGGGACGGGTGTGCTGCACCCCCGGGCCCTGTTACAACCAGGCGGAGGCGGACCGTTTTGTCTGTATGAGTGTCCACTATGGCGGCAGTGCTCACCGGGACGAGGTTGACCGCGGCGTACCGGATTTGTTGGCAGGTGTGTGGGAGTGTGCAGTGTAATTCGTTTCTGGTGTTTTTGAAGATACCCGATGCCAGCCATGTATTTTCCCATTCCGCGACGGGTCCCGTACCCGGCGAGGGCTGCCATCCTGGATTGAGGATTTTGAGGTGTTCTTCCTTTTCAACTGCTTTGCGCCAGTTGACGTGCGCTGAGTGTATGAGGGCGTTTCGGGCTTTGTTGTAAATGTGGTCTGCCCGCACATCGGGGATGTAGTTGTCTTGGCCTTCTAGTCTTGCGTTCCTAGAGCGGCGTTCGACAATGGCTTTTAGCGCTTCGAGCATGAGAACTCGGAGGGGGGTTTCGCCTCTGTTGGCCTCGGAGAGAAGGCTTCCCCCACTGTGATCGAAGCGGTATCCCGTGATGAGGAGGCGGCGATGTTCCTGAACGAAATCTCTCCAGCCCAGCTGTAGGTTCTGTTCTCGGGACCCCGCTTCAACCGTTATTGTCTGTAGTGCCGCGCGCAAGACGGCTTCGTGCGCGAGGGCACTGAACGGGCACTCAATGGCAATGTGGCGTGTAGTTTCTGTGATACGTTGGTTTTCGAGGAGTAAGCATAGATCGCAGACCCCCTGGCGCCGACCAGGTTTCCTGCAGCGACTTGCTACTGGCAACGCATCAGCTAACACCGTGTATGCACAGTCTGCTGTGAAGGTGGATAATGAGCGGTCCTGGAGAGAGTTTGTTATTTTGATGATCATGGCATATTTTTCTACGGTTTGTTCAGGTGTGCTGTTTTGACGTTGTCTCGCCGTGTTGTGTTGGTTCTCGTGTTCAGTCGCTACTTCTTCTGATGTGGATTCACCCCGTGCGTTTGCCCCCGTGCAGTTCTGGGTGGCTGATGCCATGTGCTCTCCTCCGTATGACATTTCGTACTCGTTAAGGCGTGGCCCTTCGACTTCGTCCCGGGCTAACCACTTGTCTTCAGCCTCCGTATAGCCAACCCACCGTACTTTGTACTCGTAGTATTGACCGGAATGGTGGAGGCGGTGGGTGAGTATGTGTTCTATCTCGTATTCTTCTGTGGCGGCCTGCGCACTGTTCTGCTGCTCTTGCTGCGTAAGTTCGAGTAGGTCCACCCAGGTGGTGTGCAGCGTGGTATCCGTTGGCGCGCGGTGCGCGTCGATAGTGCGCAGTAGGTGAAACAAACGAGAGAGCTGTATTGCGTAGAGGTGTTTGACAGCAAGGTGGGTGCATGGAATGGCGGGCCGTCTCCTTGTAGTGTCACCGAATTGTACCGCCCATCTCGACGGGTCAGGTGCTGCTGCCCACCCATCCATGCTTGAGGCGCGTCGGGACAAGAGCGCAGGGGAGACCACGAAACCTCCGCAGACCAATCGTGTGAGCTGTCGTGGTAGCCCTTTTTCTCGATGGCTTTCTATGCTGCCGTGTTCGCCCCACTCTGCGCGGTGTACACTGGCCGCTGTCTGTCCCCCGTCCTCCCAAACTGCCACTTCAGCCTCCCCGTTTGCTGTGTTGATGCATGTTTGGATGCGTTCAGGTGAGACCTGCATTACTTGGGTGGCGCCGTGCTCCAACCACTCGTAGACACAGGGTGGTTTCGCTCCCTTTTTGATGATGACGCGTATGCCGTCGATGTTTGCCGATACCCACGTTCCATCCGGGAGGGGGTACTCTCGTATGCGTGTTATGCTCGCTTGCTCAGTGGGCTCTGCGGCCGCTGTACTGGGGGTGGGGGTCTGGCTTGATCCGCCCTGATGTGTGATGATGGTGTCGGCGGAGTCGTTTATTGTGTCTCGCCATAATTGCGGTAGGCTGGCGATGAGGTCTGTGAACTCTGTGCGCGAGCATGGTGGGGTGGAGCTTCGCTTTGGGTCTATCCGGTTGACGTCCTCCCAGGAGATTAATCTTCCGGTTGTGTGATTAATGAGGTGTGCGACGTGTGTGAGCCCCGCTGCGGCGAACGTTTTTGAGCGCTCGTAAATTTCTCGTGCGTCATGCTCTCGTTCAGCGCTCCACCGACATATTTTTGGCTTAGGGGCGTGTTTACGGTCTTCTAACGTCCATTCGACCGGGTCGAGGGCCACTGCACCCCACCATCCGGAGAGGTGCGGGTTGTAGAAGAGTGGTTCCATCAGGATTCGACCGAGTGACCAGACCCCTCCGATCCGCACGGTTCTGACTTTTTTGTGAACTCGTGCTTCTCTATATGTGGTTTCGGGGCTACACCCACACTGGGCCTCCTGTAGCCCGTCGTATGGGACGAGCCCTCTTAGATTGCCGTTCGCTTTAAGTGCGGTTTGCCAATATGCAGGGATACCTGGCGGGAGGAAGAGAAAATCGCATGACGAATGGAGGATTCGTCGTCCCATTCTGAGATGGCCATATGCTTGGTTAATCCATGCCATTACGAGGTCCACGCCTCGGTGTGTGGAGGGCGCAATGAGACGGCCGATTTGCCTCTGGTATAGGCTTCGCGTGAATAACTCGATATCTTGACACCTCTGACCGCTCTCGGGGTAGTCTTGGATCAGGGTGAGGTGTTCAATTGTGGGCATACCCTTGTGGCTGAGATCTGTCGCCGTATGCGGCGCCGTGAAAAACCTCCACCCCATTTGTCTCCATTCTTCGAGCATCGCGTTGAGGTTAGGGGGGGTTTGAGCTTGGACTAGATACCAGGCGACTGAATTGACGTGGTTGCGGATAGCAAGGTTCCGACCTCGCCTCGTGGCTGGGACGCCGCGTGCTAGCCATTTTTCGTAACGGGTTTTCATTTCAGCGGTGACTGTGGTTATCCATTTTTGCGCTATCTCTTCTGGTACTCCTAAAATATCCCGAGGTATTTGATTAGTGTAGTGTCGGTATTTATGTCACGCCCCTCCATCCACCCGGCCGGGAGGTGGGTGGACTCCCTTAACGCCCCTACCCGTAGGCCGTGCGATTTTGGCCACGCGTTCTTTGCACCGGTGCCGTGTTCGTAGATGTGAAGCAGTTTTTTGAACGGGACTAACTGATCCTCGTCTTTGAGAGAAAGGAGGACGTCATCGGCGAAAACGAGGCCTTTGTGAATGTGAGGTCGTTGTTCGTCTCCCCCCGCACCTGGTATCGCGACACCTTGTAATTCTGGACTAGTGTCTATGAGTGAGATGAAACTTTGAATGACAAGAAGATATAGGATGGGCGAGAGCGGGCTTCCCTGGGCGACGCCGTTGGTTGGATGAAAGGCCTCCCCGATGTGTGAGTTGACCTTGATCTGTAGCGTCGCATTTGCGTACATGATCTCCACCATTTTGATGAAGTCCTCATGAATTTTCATTGTGCGCATGACTTTACTCATGAAATCCCACTCGACTCGGGGGTACGCACTGTCTTGGTCGCAGAAGAGGAGGAAACCGCCGAGATTATTTTGATTACAATACTCGATGAGATCTTGTACTAATTGTGTGTTTTCCGCAATGTATTTGTCCGACTGGAACGCCTTTTGGTCTGGCGAGACGAGGTGGCGGATGAGTGGTCGGATACTGAGGACCATCGCCTTTTCAAGGATTTTGGTAACTGCGTTGGCTACTGCGATAGGTCGATAGTGTTTTAAGTCCGATCGTATTCCTTTTTCTTTGTATAGTAGGCTTACGATTGCATTACGCATTCCTGTAGGGGCAACCCCGTCCCTATATATTTGGATGAATGCTGCACTGAGTAACTTAGCGAGAGCACTCGGCGAGTCCCCCTCCTCCGCTGGTGCTTGGGGTTGGGACTCCCATGCTGTTGGGTCTGTTTCCTGGTCCTTAGTTCCTTTCTGGCGTGGTGGCGCCCTAACTCGTGCACCGATTATTTTGAACCAGTCCGCAGGGATTCCGTCCTCGCCAGCCATTTTATGGCTTGCCATTTCCTCAATAGCGTATTGCACATTCCATACATCGAAAATTTTATCTAGTTTGAGGTGGTCGCGGAGGCGCGCGGGTAGGGTTTTACCATCCTCTTCGAGTGCTTTTAATAGTTGGTTTTGGTATTGTTCGACCGCGGCGTCCCTTGGTCGTTTGATGTTGAAAATCTGCCCCTCTGCTCCGAAGTAACGGCTGGCTTCGCGTAATAAGTCGGGTGTGCTGGTGAACCCCCCTTTTAATTTTTCAATGTGGCTGTTTACTTTTGTAGTTCGCATATCTTCGAAGAATGTCCGTGTACATGACCCTTCGAGGCCGTATTCCTCATACGCGCAGTCTTGAGCTCATTGGTT
>CALGTP010000255.1 GCA_937902105.1 uncultured Actinomycetes bacterium | reverse complement strand
CACACACAGAGCTCTCCTGCAGGAACGGTGCTGCAGTCTGTCTTTTTATATGCTGCAACACTCTTCATCGTGACCTTGTACCATAAGCTGGCTCTCTGACACATGACGCTGGCATCTACACTAAAGCACAAAACATCAGGGGATTGACAATGTACCACAGACACATGTTCGACCGACGCGTCTGCTGACCCACATAGTGCACAGCATGTTGGCTCAGCCGCTCCGAACCGAGTGGGTGCAATCTTTCTGGACACCCTTGCAAGGCACCAGCAAGCAAGTGTTTCAGGCGGGCATGCTGGACCTGCGAGAACCAGGGGTGACATCTGACCAGGAACCATAATGCCATCAGCACTCATCGACCCGTCGATGTTTCTCTTGTGTACCTCTACCAACGCAGGCCTTACATAGCGATTCCTGAATATCAAGAGGCGTCGTTTGTGCGCCATGCGGGCCGCTGCACCCTTGGGTCCTGCAAGGAGGCGCACCTCGTGCTGTCGAGGCAAGAGATGTTGCCATGCTGACTCTTGGAGTCCACAGCGCGAGAGCCACGAGAGGACATGATGCGACCAAGAGCCCTCATGCCCACGCGCCACCTCGCAGATGCTCACAGCAGGGTGCTCAGGGTTTCCCGTCAGGAGCCGCAGCAACAGCATACATGCCCGCTCGACGAGCTGGAAGTGAAGAGGGAGGCTAATCCCAAATTCACAGTAGAGGCGGTCTCTGCGGAGCTTCATGCCGGAAGCTCCCAACATGGCCGCCATCCATTTGTGCTGCAAGCCGGACGCCTTGGTCGCCAGCCAAGGCTGGTGGACTTGCAACTCGAGGCCATAGGTTACCTCGGGTACCACATGTTTGTTGAAGAACATCACGACCAGGTGCATGGGCAGGCGCACCACACCCGTTAAGTGGCTCAGCTGGGCCATCCTCGCTTTAGACTTCCCGACGCAGACCGCCCACTGCCGCAGGCCACTGCCGTCGCTGTCCATGTGCAACCCTGCAAAAACAAACTGCTGGGACCACGGCGCCGAGATACCCTGGCACTGGAGTGGTGGTGGGCTACGGTCAGGGAAAGGAGCAGCGAAGGCGCTTGTTTTGCCTGTTCCCCCACTAATGGCCTGGCCGATCGCCGCAGCTCCTGCTCCAACGGCTGTGGCTGTCAGTTGAAGGCTACCCTCGGACGAACTGAAGAGTGCACCGTCGTCCATGTATTGTAGGATATTGATGCGGCATGGAGACATGAGGTCCAAGGCCAAGAGCCTCGTGGCATCTGACCCCGCAGTGCTCATGAGATTCCTCCACTCTCCGGGCGATGCCGTTGCGATGGCCGACGCTTTGGGAAAGTCGGGCGTCGCTGCACTAGATCCGTCCTTGCATTGTGCAAACGCCTGGACGGCCGCCGACGGCGGGTCTACTCCAACACCATAACCAGCGCTGGTAGCCGCCCTGTCGAGGTCGCGGACCAACAGTACATAGCCCGGGGGAGATTTCCGCCTACCCTGCTCAGCACCCTCATATGACCAGAAAGGCACGGTGACATTGACCGGCCCCTTTCGCACGACTGTCTTGATTCGGCGGCCTTCGTCTGCCATCTGTCGCAAATCGTCGTGGGGGATGCCTGCGGCCTGCCACCCGGCCAAGACCAAGCGGCGCCGGGCCGTAGGGAAGCCTTGCCATATATCGAACTTGGAGACGCGGACGGGGAGTCCTAGCGCCTTGGTGCGGATGAAAATTACCTCCCCGATGGCGAGTCCCAACTCCACGCATCCACCTCTGCCTCCTTGTTGATTAGCGCCAGCCATCACATACACCAGGTGCTCGTATCTGGACATGCGTAACTCGTCCGTGAGTCTGATCCGACGGTGCCCCAGGGCAATGAACCTATAGCTGAACAGGTCCAGGGCGCACGCACGAGGGTTCTTCAAGATGCCAAAGAGGAGCTGCTGGGTCCCCCACGTGGTAGCTACGGCAAGAAACCGCCCCACGTTGATCAGGAGTGTCTGTGCACGCCGCCACATCGGAAGTTCTGCACAGATTGCCCAGTGGCACAAAACGGAGGTTGAAGCCGACTTACGGATCCTCTGGCATGCCTGTGCCACCTCCACCGCTGAGTATTTATCATGCGACGGCTGCACCCAACCACCCCGAAGAGCCACCTCCAGATGGGAGAGTGTACTGTCTACAAGGGACTCTGTGACGTGCATCGCTTCCAGGTCGAAAGTTGGTTGCGGCGCAACTATCTTGGCAAAGTGGTGACCGATGGCTGTATCTGCCCCAGCGCCGGAGACAATCAGTTTTTCTCCGTCCAAAACATGCTCGCCGAGGGAGGGAGCTGGTCCCGCGACCAGTTTGGCCAGCCATCGATCTACCTGGGCAGTTTGGCCCTTAAGGGCGCTATGAGCCGACCGCCCGTTGGCACACCGCATCGCTTCACATGCCTTTGCAACAGCCGACTGAAGCATCGCCCTTCGTAGCCGCAGTTTGCGGTTGCGGACTTTTTTGGACAAATTTGCAGGCAGGTTGACCGCAGCTCTGTGGAGCAGTTTGGTGGCGCGCATTATTGCCTCCGACTGCTTAACACACCGGCCTGGGCGCGCGCGATCGTACGGCCTTTTTCCATCGAACGAGGCCATGCAAGTGCCCGGAGATAACTGCCAGGGCATCCAACGACCACTCAGCTACGGCATACAAAGACCGACGCCGCCTCAACTCCATCCTTGCAGCCCCGTCGTCAGCGAGCACTTCTTGCAAACCTTTGGACAGCTCTACCACAATAGGAACCGCCGATTGCACCGCACTGCTCCACGCTTGCCCGTCACCCTTCCATGTGGCGATCCACGGTACACTCGCCGAGCCACAGGCCATTTCTACGTCAGTCACCAGGAGCGCGTGGTCTGACAACGTATAGCCCGCAGCATTAACCGTGACATTCACTGGCTGCTGGCCCCTGACGAAAATCATCTGCAGGCCTCTGCCACCTTCATGAGTGGGGATGTGACGGTCCAGTGCTGGACGCATGCCGAGCCTGCCCATATCCTGCAGAAACTCCTTGGAAGGGACATCGTCTCGCAAATTAAAGTCACCCAGCACACAGACCCTGTATGATTGGAAACACGCCTTGGAAAGGATGGCCGACGTGGCCTCGCAGATGTTTCGAAAGGCCGCCCGCCTGTCTGTCACAGATCTGTTTTGTGCTCGTGTGCCCGGCGGCATGACATAGCCGCACAGCATGACACTAGGCACCTTTACACCCACCCCGTCCACTGCTACGCCGGCCAGGCGCGGGCCGCAGCAGTCATGGAGCGTGCGAGCAGGCACGTTTCTGACGAAGAACCCCGCGCCATCAAACTTGCTGCTGCGGTAACCGAAGAAGGTGAAGGGGAAATCCGAGGGCAGGAGGTCGCCAGGTTGACACGTGCTGTCCCCCGGCAGGCGCACTCCTGGGCAAGCGCAGATCGCGACATCGCTTCCCACCAAGATCGCTGCAGCCATGGCAAAGACTCTTGGGATTAAGGACCGGGAGGTCACCATCATTCCGCCGCTTCTATGAAAGTTCCAACACGCCAACACTCCAGCTGCCTGCCCACTCCTTTCTGTTGCCTTTAGCCTGGGTACGGCCGTGAAGCCAGCGCCCGCACATGGTGCGTGCACTTCCTCCCGCAACTCCAGCCGCGACAACGCCTGCCCAGATGCCTTTTCCACCGACGCCATGCTCTCTTTGACCGCCAAAGCGACCTCGACCACTGGCCTCCCATGTGGCACATCGCATGCACCACTTGAGCAAGGGTCAGGAAAGTGGTGGGTCAGAAAACGCAGATCCTGGCGGAAGGCCGCCGCACTGCGGGCATTGGGGCCGTTTGCCGACCCGCAACGCCCCATCCACTCGAGGCATTCCTGGTAAAGTGACGACATAAGAGCAACCGAGGATTCAGGGAGCAGAGAAGGATTGCAAACTTCTAGGCTCCCTGCCATTCCCCCGGCCCTGGCTGGGTAGTGCGGTGTGCACCAGTGACTTCCGGCAGATGGTTTCCTTGCTGCGTTCTGCGCCAAACAATTTGCTGTTCATGACGAGCGACTGCCTGAGGGACGCGGCCCTTGTGCCAGTTGTTAGCGCCGGTCGGCCGGAAATATGGGGGAAAGACCCTGCACAAGAGCTCGAAGATGCGGCCATCGCGAACAGGATGGACCTTGAGGCGGTTGTCAGTGAAGAACACATTGATAGTGCCAAATGGCGTCTTGACCGCGGGAGTATTACGGTTACCAGCCTGCCGGCAATTAGTGGTGATACCCGTATCGGCATAGAAGCTGTCCACAAGCAGCCCAATACGCGCCAGTTTGGTCCATAGCTCGCTCCCGCACATCTTTGTTGCTCGCGTCAAAGCGGAACAACTCGGTGCTCAGTGGTG
>CALGTP010000254.1 GCA_937902105.1 uncultured Actinomycetes bacterium | reverse complement strand
TCCCATGTGAAACTGGAACGAACTTGGATCGGGACATTGTGGTTACGGGCAAACTCAACTGATCGCAGAGCTAAAACTTTGCTCCCTGCTCCAGCCATTTCCAGCATTTCTTCAAAGTTGATTGACTGCAATTTGCGCGCTTGCGGAACTATGCGCGGGTCAGCGCTAAAAACACCCGTGACATCGGTATAGATCTCGCAACTGTCGGCCCCTAAGGCGGCAGCCAAGGCCACTGCCGTGGTGTCTGAACCACCACGACCCAGCGTAGTGATTTCTTTATCAGTGCTCACGCCTTGAAAACCAGCCACGACGCAGACCTTGCCCTGAGCCAAAGCTTCGCGCACGCGATCGCCTTTAATTTCTAAAATTTTTGCCTTGGTGTGCACAGTGTCCGTGATGATTCCCACCTGACTGCCCGTAAAACTGATCGCATCAATGCCGACTCCAGCAAGTGCCATACACACCAAAGTCATCGAGATCCGCTCACCAGTGCTCAACAGCATGTCGAGTTCACGTGAGGGCTGAACCCCCGAAACATCATTAGCCAGTTTGATGAGATTGTCTGTGGACTTGCCCATCGCCGAGACAACTACGACGACATCGTTTCCATGGCGCTTGGTGAACGCCACATGTTCGGCTACAGCCCGAATACGATCCGGGTCAGCGACCGATGTACCTCCGTATTTTTGAACAATAAGTGCCACAACTCATTGAGGTTACCCGTCCGTCGCCCTCAGACAGTGTTGTTTTACCGCGCACCGGCGGGCTAGGCGATTGAGGTGGATCCCGCTAACCTTCATTGTCGTGGGAACAGCAAAACGTGAGCGTAAAAAGATCAACCGTCACATGGGTCGCGAAGCCGAAATGCGGGCTGTCAAACGTAAGAAAATGACCAAAAAAATGGTACGCATCATGCTTGTTGTGGCCGTGCTTGTAGCAGGGTTCTTTGCCATCGCTTTTTCCACCAAAGACGATGACTCTGCTCCAGAAACGACTGGGCCAGTGGACACCTCAACACCAGTCGACACAACGGCCCCCACCGACACCTCAACACCAGTCGACACAACGACTCCCGGCGAATTTGCCTATGGTACAACTCCGTGCGCCCCGCTTGAGGGTGCCACGACTCAGACTCAAGAGTTCGCCGACGCGTTCGCACTGTGCATCGATCCAAGCAAAACTTACACAGCAACGGTGGTCACCAATATGGGTGAGTACACCGCGATTCTTGACCCCGTGAAAGCCCCCGGCACCGTCAATAACTTTGTCAACTTGGCACGCCATCAGTATTTTGATGGCACCATTTGCCATCGTGCGATTCCCGGTTTCATGGTCCAGTGCGGAGACCCGACGGCAACTGGTTCGGGCGGACCTGGCTACAAATTCGCTGACGAATTGCCATCTGCCGGTGAATACAAAATTGGCTCCTTAGCAATGGCCAACTCGGGACCCAACTCCAACGGCAGCCAATTCTTCGTGATCACTGGCTCTCAAGGTGTTGGGTTGGACCCTAATTACACCTTATTCGGCCAAGTGACCGACGGTCTCGACACGACGGTCGTGGCCCTTGATGCTGCCGGTAATGATGATCCTTCATCGAAGGGTGTTCCGCCGCTTCAAGAAATCAAGATTGAATCGATCAGAATCAGCGAAAGCTAATCATTTCGATCAAGGTTGTATTCGCTGATCAAGACTGATCGCTGTTCGTCGATTGAGCGATGAGCCGCCGCCCCAATGACCACCGACCATAATCCATCACGCGCGCCAACCTCAGGTGGCCGCCCATCACGTACGGCTTCGCAAAACTTCGCTACTTCAATGAAACTGGCTCCAAAGTGAAACCCAGCATGAGCGACGCTTGAATCCATGGTGGCCAGATGCGGTGTCACGACTCGATCTGAGCGATGACCGACATATATCTGTCCATCTCCCGGTAGAGCAGTCTCAGCCTTGCCCAGCGAGCCCACAGCGACGATCTCTTGTTCATTGCGCCCGGCCTCGGCAAACATACATAAATCCAAACTGGCACGCACCCCATTGGCGTAATCAACAATCACAAAAGCATTGTCGAGAATATCCGCACGTTCATTTTCGTAGATCTCCTCGAGATGATTGACATCTTGTCCACCACTGGCATACACCCGCAGGGGTCGGTCTCCAATCGCCAGATTCATCAGATCAAAAAAATGACAGCACTTCTCGACAAGAGTCCCACCCGTATTGCGAGAGAAACGATTCCAGTTATCAACCTTGACTAAAAACGGGAATCGGTGCTCGCGAATTGCAAGCATTTTCAACTCACCAATTTCTCCCGAACGAATCACCTCTAAAAGTTTCGCTATCGGAGCCATGTAACGATATTCAAGTCCAACCCATGTGATCGCTGAGCGATTCTCTGCCGCCACAACGATGTCCTGACAGTCCCTAATGGACGTGCACATTGGTTTTTCGACTAAGACAGGAATCTCAGTCGCCAGGACATCACGCAGGACATCAACGTGGGTGAAATTAGGTGAGGCCACGATTACCGCATCAATCAGACCTGAGGCGAGCAGATCGCGATGATCGCCAAACATACCCACATCACAAGCACTCTCACCGAGATTCTTTTGAGCCCACACCAATGACGTCTCGTGAGGATCACTGACTGCGGTGATCCGAGCGCCATCTAAAGCCAGAACATTGCGAATATGCTCGCAACCCATCAACCCCGTACCAATGACGCCGATACGTAGTTCCTTCACGCCAGTGAACGCTACTCGTTACCTGCGTTGA
>CALGTP010000253.1 GCA_937902105.1 uncultured Actinomycetes bacterium | reverse complement strand
GCTTCTTGATTGTCGCCTTTCTCCACAGAGTGTGGAGCTTTTGATGTTTCGTGACTCCCCGCGCCCTGCTGTTGAGTCGTCCGTTTTTGTCCTCGTGCCTTCACTGAGTGGTGTCCTTGCTGCTCCACACATATCACCGCATCCGATAGATCCTCCCTAGCTATGTTGCATGCTAGTCTATTCCCGCACATTACCGGTGTGATCTGGTTACTATAGTGTGTCGTTCCGCACCTTGGACAAGGTACCTTGTAGAGATCCTCGCTGTCGTTCCCGATCGTTTGTATTAACCATTGCCGATACTGATTGATCATCGACTCGTCCATTGTGGGTAGCTGCCATCCTCTTGCCAGGTGCGTTATCGCAACTACTGCCACCATTCCGCAGTCAGTACCATTACTCTGCTGCGGAAAGCTTGTATTTCTTTTCCACGTCCACCCTTCTGCAGCCCTTGCTGCCATTCCTTGGACCTCAATACCCATTCTTTGAAGATTCATTTTATCCTCCACTGTGATCGCTCCGCATCTCTCACCACCAATATTGCCTAGCAGGAACGATCGGAATCCACCCAGAATCTGTTCCTCACTTAATGAGAGCCTTGGTTCCACAGTCCACAGATTATCTTCAGTTCTAGCTGACGCAAGGAGCATGGCCCACAGAAGTACCATTGCTTCATGGTGGTCCTCGGTGGTTACCCTCGCTAGCGGATCACACAGCTCAAACACTTTGTCTTGGGGATTCCAGTGGATGACGAAATAATGATTGTGCGCATTGACTGTGGCAAACATATTGTCCATTGAAGTCATGTCTATACGCCACCCCGCATTCTTCAGCCACTTTGCTAGCTTGTGATTTCGCTGCCTCTGTGGCTTCATGATCCTGTTACCTACTCTCACGTAGTGCCTTGATTGCAGACCCCATACGTTCATTTGGTGCCACTCATCCATCGTGAAGTCCGAGCGGTCTCGCAATGCTTGCTGTAACACTGGTACCTCTAGCTCCAATCCATCTTCTGGTGCTAGGCCCTCTATCTCTTTCCAATGACATCCCTGCATACCAGTGAGGGCTTCTAGTGCATCCCGTAGTGAGATTCTTGGCGTCCCCATTCTCACTGGTGATGTACTTACTAGTAACTCTCTGAGCTCATGAAGAGCCGCGCACGGGATGTATCCATTCCTGGCAGAGCATGGGGCCAGTCCTGCCACATTGGTATTCCCATACAGAGACCATCTTACAGCACTGTCCACCGTCTCATCTTCCAGCCACCCTCCTTTGGCGCCTGCTGATTGACCGGCTTGTGTCCAGATCCTCGCAATAGCACATCGTCTAAGAATTTTAGATGCTCCATGCCACCTGATTACCTGGTCATCCCGTTGCAAGTCGTCGGCCTGCATGCGCTTGGTAAGGATTCTTTTAGCTGCGACACAGAATCCCTTCACTTTTACGTCGTCATTTGTTATCTCTACAATATTGCCCCAGAAGTCATTTAGACGAGTTCGCACGAAGTCACTCTTGATCATACTCCTCACATCAGGTACTCCCTCATGCTTTGATTGCTTAACACGCATTGTAAATGCCTGTCTAGTCTCACAGCTACTCTGCGCCGATACTCCGCACTGTCCTTTGCACCTACAGCATGTGCATTTAAAGACATGCTTCCACGAGGCAATTCCTTCTTCCGGGTTATAATGGATGAGTATAGCTTCATGTCTCTTGATCGCTCTTGTAGCTCTGATTGCCAGCGATATGGCTCCTTCATCGTCTTCGAAATTACTCCTGGGATCTCCAGACATTGCTCGAGTAAGCAGAAGCTCTGCATTGCGATGCTCTGGACAGCACGTATGATTGACCAGATGGCCCACCCCTTGATCGCCTTCTGGAGTAAGCGCTCGTTTCAGTCGCGACGAAACATCTACCCTTGTACGCACTAATTTCTTGTCCTGCTCCGGTACCGCCCATACTTGCTCCGTGCTGGCCTCCGCAAGGTGCCCCTGGAACGTGTACTGGAGAGGCGTCCCTTCGACAGCCATTTTTGCCTGAATTTTGCTGAACTCTTTGCCTTCAGGCGTGGAGCCTAGAACGTAAGTTGTGCCTCCAAAGACCGTGAGAATTTCTCCGTCCTGGATGTCAGCATTCGCGACTACTCCCCAGCTATCCGCTGCAGCATCCATACCACGTACTTTGGATACCCTTTCCTCCTCGCTGCGCGGTATGCTGTTGGTACACGTGCATTCTTTGGGGCATATAAGACCCATGCGCCTCTTCCACTCGCACGCGTCGATCTGCTCTTCACCAGTAAAATTTTTGATTGTTGTTCTCCGTCTACTGGACGTTCTTGTCGACGACGAACCCCATTCTAAGCGATTGGCCGTGGTTGATTCATGTACAGTGCTAGACGTAATGTTCATTGAACTGGCGACAAGGTTGGCTTTCCCCATCGCTGCGTCTGTTGCCTGCTGACTTTGGTTGACCCTCTCATTAGCTTGATTTGACTTAGACTCCCTCCTTCCTCCTGGGCCTGGCGGGCCCGCATTCCTCACATCTGTGCATTCTTCAGAAACCACCTCCTTTAGGGCTGCGGCTTCGTCATCCCTATGCACAGATG
>CALGTP010000252.1 GCA_937902105.1 uncultured Actinomycetes bacterium | reverse complement strand
GTAGTGGTAGTGGTAGTAGTAGTAGTAGTAGTAGTATGCCTCTGCTGTTTTTCTCGAGTTGCAGTTTTATGCCACAGCTTCCCGACGAGTCCCTGCATGTGAGTTACGATGGATGTATCAGACGATGAATTCGCCACGGGTGAGGATTGGGGGGGCACTGCAGAGATTGGTGCTGGCAGTTCCTCAGTCGAGCCTGGACCGAAAAGAACACCCAAAGCGAAGGCGAAGGCGAAGAACAAGGTGACGAAAGGCACAGGTGGACGGGCATCAGAGAAAACAGGCCCGTGCATAGTGCCCTCTTGTGAGGAGCCTAAGTTTTCCAAGTTCCGTGTCTGCAAAATGCACAAGAGGACAATGGACGGGCTGACGTTTCAAATTGAACGCTGCGGTGATGCTCAGCTCATGGATGACTTCTACAAGGACTTTAAGGATGACGTATGGGCTGGCCAGGAGCTTGAAGCGTTCGCCATAGAGAACCCACCAACGGCAAAATATGTTCGCAAGAAGTTGATCGATGTGGCCAGGTACAAACGGAGCCAAGGGATCAGGACATCCAAAGGTAGTCGTGAGCATGACGTGCCTATGACCCAGGCGGAGCACTACCATTGGGCCACAGAAACGAAGCGCCTGCCTGAAGATGAAGCCAAGGCATGGTGGATAGAACTCAAGTCAGACCCATCGGTCGAACAGGATAACAATGGCAGGAATGGTCGGCTTCAGCTGTGGATCCCCAACGCTGCCAAGTTCAAAGAGCGAGGAACTGATCGTTTTACTGAGCATGTTGTGGAGGAGGAGTCGAAGAATGTCAAGCCTGCTGAAGTCGATGATCTGGTAGAGCACCTAGACAGGCAGAACACAACTCAAGCACACAGCTTCCTGGCAGCTGGAGCAACTCGTCAGGTAGGCAGAAAGCGTTGCGCCGAAGAAGCGGAGAAGAAGCAGACGGAGCAGCCTGCCTCCAAGAAGATCAGCCTTGAGCGTGAGATTCCAAAGTTTGGCCCAAAGATGGAAAAGGATTTGAAAGAGATGAAAACATCGGTGGAAAAGTCAATGCAGAATTGTAATGCGGCTGTTTCAGCAATAGCCTCATGCACACACCTGCTCAAAGACAAAGCATCGCACATGTACAAAGGTACATTACAATTTAGGATGCAGATTGCACACCGATGGCTCGGGAGTCCGAAGGTGGTCATGCTTGATGCGGATGAGCCAGTCGACGTCAAGGCTAAGAAGACCGACGCCACTGCAAGCACTACGCCAGCTGCTAAGGCTGCTGCGCCAGCTGCTGCTGCTGGTGCTGCGCCAGCTGCTGCTGATGCTGCCGCTGCGGCTCCAGCGACACCTATACCTCAGGCCTCCCCTTCGAAGAGTTCCGTTACGGAGCGTGAGTCTGGATCTGAAGCTTCCTTCCGGATAGTTTTCGGGTCAGCTGAGCCTTCAGCTATCACGGCCTACAAAGCACGAGTTGAGAAAATGAACCTCCTACAGCTGCTCGAGATACCTGGACGTGGTGTCCCCTTCCATGGATCACTGGCGTCCTTCCGATGCTATGCGGACTTGGACAAGACATACCAGGAAATTTTTGACATTACACAGGCTGCTGACTTTGCACGGACGAAAGCTGATTGGAATGAATCCGCGAAGACGGTCAAGGAGTTCAGTGTTCATTTGGCCAAGGCAGCTTCGGACGTCCTCTCGCACGTCAAGTCCCTTGATGCCAAAGCGAGAATGGATGATACCAAAGCTAGGAAACATCGGGAGCAGGAAGAGATAAAAAAGGTGAAAGAAGAAGCCAAGCAGACAGCAGATGCCATTCGTGCGAAGGGAGGTGCCAAGGTGGTGTCACGGCCCCCTTTGTATTGTTTAGATTGGCCTGGCGACAAAATTCCAGGTGTGAAGAACTACGACGGTGATGGACACGAAGGCAAACTTGATGTCGACAGTCCTTGGGTGAACATCAACAATGATAAAAGCCATCTGTGGATCACAACAGGCAAGGTGCAACAGGCCTTGTCAAATTTTGCTGGTCAGTACAAAAACAGCGCTGGCGCAAAGGCTTCCGGGCGCACTCAGTACCCCATTGTTGCCAAGCATGGGCTCGAGGAGTCCTCGGTTTTCTTCCAGGACTTCCAGATGGGTGAACTGCTTGACATATCTTCAGTACAAGGCGGCAGAGTATTCATGGACACCCTTTGGTTTTACGGCATCGTGCCCGGCACTGAAAAGTTGCTGATGCCACCCAACTGTGGTGCCATGTTCAAGTACCAGGTGGCTGGCAAAGTCAACTCACTTCTTATAGACATGTGCAGCCTTGCTACTGCGATTGCCGCGAAGTCGCTCACTACCTACGCCAAGCTCGACGAGTACCTCGAGTCCATTGAGAAATGGGACGACACGACATTGACAATGCTTTTGGATGAGGGCGTTATCATGCAGCAGCACGAGCTCCTCAAGAACCAGATGCTGTTCATCCCGATGGGCTGGTTAGTTGTCGAGAAGGCTGCCGGCGACGACGTACTCAACTACGGCATCAGAAAGAGCTTCATGATCAAGACTCCTGTGTCCAAGAAAGGGTATTCCCGTTGCATGTCATTGTTCGAAGCTGCTGGGCGCAATACAGATCGCATGGAAGGCATCTGCAAGCTCATGATATAAACCCAGGTTAGAAGAACAACATTGTGTAGATAGAACTCAAACACGACAACTATAAACACAAATATCAAATCATAGGAATTCA
>CALGTP010000251.1 GCA_937902105.1 uncultured Actinomycetes bacterium | reverse complement strand
CTGCTTTGGGTAACCAACGCCGCCGTAGACGGTGGTGGTGCGCATGCCGAGGCGGCGAGCAAGAGGTGCAAGAACGTCACACACTTGGTTTGCCAACTCGCGAGTTGGAACCAAGATCAGTGCACGTGGTGCATAGTTTTCGCGTGGCTTGTTGCTCTCGAGCAAACGAGCCAACAACGGCAATGTGAAAGCAAGCGTCTTGCCTGATCCCGTGCGGCCGCGGCCGAGGGTGTCGCGACCAGCCAACGCGTCTGCGATGGTTGCTTGCTGGATAGGGAATGGTTCGATGAGACCTTGTGAGGTCAGTTCATCAACCAGGGGCGTGGGCAGACCAAGGTCAGCAAAAGTAGGACGGGTGTCCATGGGGGTATCTCCCTTGTAAGGGCCATAGATACCGGTTTGTACCCATGGATGCACTCGAAGCGCTTGAGCAGACTAGCGGTACCCCTGTGGAAAACCTAGGGATATCTCAAATTATTTTGTCAGTGTGACCTTGATCGCAAGGTCTGCTGCGTGGGAGTCCTTGCCAAATATGCGCTTCAGCCAGGATTGGGCGATGATCGCGAGATACATGACCGAGTACTTCTTACGTACCAAAGCAGCTACTCGTTTTGAATCTGACTCATTGAGAAGTACTGCTGTTCCGTGGTACACGGTGGCGTCTGGGGCTACTTTGCCTTTGATAGTGCACACAGCAAGAGTGGCTCGCGAGTCACGACGGACGCGCTTTACCTTGAACGCATCGTGGTCGGTAGTGAAGGCATAACCGCCTTCAAATGGCACAACCCACACGGGAAGAGAAACGGCGTTTCCGTCTTTCTTATATGTCGTAAACGACACGTATTTGGCGGCATCAAGGTCTGTAGGCATAAAAATCCTCTTCAGAAAATACTGACAACTATTGGTCGGGGAGGGGAGACTTGAACTCCCGGCCTCCTGGTCCCAAACCAGGCGCGCTACCAACTGCGCCACACCCCGCGGTGTTTCCGATAATGCTATCGGGAGGTTTTAGCTGGCGCTCTTAGCAATACGAGCAAGGCGTTTTGCAGTGCGGCCAGTTGGCGCTAGGTGGCGATGGTCAAGGTCGCCGATTTCGACGCCATTGGAAAAAAGAACGCGGTATCGCAACCAATTGAACCCATTCGACAAGATGACCTTGCCTTCTGAGCCAAGTGCCACGCCGTCAAGTTCCACGGTGGTGACCACCTTGTCGCCATTGCGCAAGTTGATTTGGCCCTTATGTGGGTTGGCAAGAGCGTGGGGCTTCCAAAGAGTCATGGCTCCATTATTGCCTGAAACGGCACCAGAGAAGCGAACCCGTGAATCAGACGGTAAAAGAACAGTCAGTCGGGCGCGCCGATACACTTTTCAATCTGTGAAAAGCACTCTCGAAGCCTTAGAAGGCAACAAAGTCAAGCTGTCCATCGAAGTTGACGAGTCGGAATTCGACCGCAACTTGGATGCTGCATTCCGAAAGATCGCTCATGAAGTGCGTCTCCCTGGCTTTCGGCCGGGCAAAGCTCCCCGCCGCGTGCTTGAGGCACGTATCGGAATTGATGCTGCGCGTGGACAAGCACTGCAAGATGCGATTCCTGAATATCTCAGCAAGGCAGTGCGTGAGCATGATGTTGACATCATCTCAACACCTGATGTCACGTTGACAAACAACAACGACCCAGTTGATGCAGATAATCCTGTGCCAGCAGAGTTCGTGTACCCAGTGATGTTCGAAGCAATTTGTGAAGTGCGCCCTGAAGTCAGTGTTCCTGGCTACGGCGGATTGCGCATTGAATTGTCAAGTCCAGATTTGTCTGATGAAGAACTAGAAGAAGCAGTCGCTACAGAGCGTCGTCGTTTTGGTTCATTGGTCGATGTTGATCGCGCCGCAGAAGTCGGCGACAACGTGGTTATTGACCTTGAAGGTCTTCGCGATGGAGAGCCTGTAGCC
>CALGTP010000250.1 GCA_937902105.1 uncultured Actinomycetes bacterium | reverse complement strand
GAGCCTCTCGGGTTCTCCAACGAGAACATGACGCCGGCACCGTGGCACTCGCGCAAGAAGCGCGCCATCTGAAGGTAAATAGCATTTGCAGATGTAACCTTATCCAAGTCAACACCCCTCAGGTCCGGGAAACCGAGAGGAAACTCAGAGGACCTCAACGGCTTAGGCTGCGGCGCACCCCGCCTCCGCAAAGCCGCTGGCACTGCGCGCTCCCTGGCCTTCGTAGCCGTGCCACACGGAGGCGCACCGTGGACATATAAAATACGCTCGTCCCGTAGCATCTGCGACAAAATCACCCAAGCAGGCGACCTGGAAAGATCCAAGTTCAGCACCTGCACTGTAGGCTGATGCCGATTTGCAGAGTGATCCACGGCCACCCCAGAGAAACCGGATCTAGACAGGCTGGCTGTCAGGCCCGCTGACCCGCAGCACAGCTCAAGAGTGAAAACCGACTGCGAAGGAGCACCTGCACACGTTGTCGCAGACGCACATACTGACCTCGGCACACTGAACGACGAATCCCCTGTCGAATTAAGTGCCGCCTGAGCAAAATCTGCAGGCGACACAACTGTAAGCATAGGCGGTGTAGTAGCGTCCAAAGCAACCGGCGCTTGCGCAGCGGGAGTTGCTTCCATGCCTGCAGGAGTCTCTAACGACTGGGCTGCAAGCAAACCAATGGCGTCCGTAACGGAGGAGGCTCGCGCCTCTGAATTCCTGGCACCCGTGATAACAGGTGCCACCACATGCACAGGTGCTTGTCACACATGGGCGCGACGCCCGTGATCCGCCGAACCACAGCCGCGCTTCATGCAAACGTGAAGGCCCTTGCTGCACTTACCTGCAGTGGCATTGGGGCAGCCACCCAAGTTGAAGGCGAAGCAAATCGCATCGCCTGCAGCCGTCTTCGCCTGGCAGTCCCCAAGGTCAAGCAACTCGCGCGGGAGCTTGACCTGGGTGCCCTTACCGGCACCCTTAGCCTTTGGAGCAGGACTCTTGGAGCCAGAGGACTGCGAACCAGAACCAGGCGTCTTCTTGGGCTGGCTGGAGATAGTGCCAAGAAGCTTGGTGACTCGGTTCTGGAGCTGCTTGATCGTGGTCTTGCTTGCGTCCGATGTCTGTTCCGGACTGTCCTCACGTTTGCGCTTGCCCGCCTGCCCCATCAAGGGCTGGAGGAGAAGGCGAACCTCCACACTCTCCATAGCCTTCTCCAATGCCAACTCCAATGGGAATGTCCCATCGGGCTTGAGGCGGATCCCGTTGCGAGTGGATTTCATCATGTGGTAAAAGAGCGCCAAGTCAGCCCTGGACAGCTGCTCGATCGA
>CALGTP010000249.1 GCA_937902105.1 uncultured Actinomycetes bacterium | reverse complement strand
TGGGGGGCAGATGATCGCCGCGGAACGCTCAACCTCATCGACAATGCTGCTATTCGTCGTGGCCTCGCGGCAGCACGTCAAGGCCGAACCTTTTTACTCTCACTTCCATACGATGAAAATGGCATTCAGAATGGCGAAGTTCCTGGACGCGACAATCCACGGCGGGCAATGCACATGATCAATGTGCCGTACACCGGGGACCCGACAAATTTTTGTACCAGTGACGACTCGGTGACCATGGGCGTTCAGTCCTCCACACATTGGGACACGCTCGCCCACGTCGGATACGAAGGTCTTTTATACAACGGGGTCTCGGACTCAACCATTGATGAAAATGGAAGTCATCAACATGGCGTTGAAACTTTTGGCCCCATTGTGTCTCGTGGAGTTTTGCTTGATGTGGCCAGGGTTCATGGAGTGGATTTTCTCCCTGGTGGATATCCAATCACCGGTGATGATCTTGAGGCCGCCTGTGCTCTCGGTGGAATCACGATGGCACCTGGTGACATCGCCTGTGTTCGCACTGGTCATCAGTATCACCTAACTTCTGGGAATAAAGTGCTGTACACCACAGAACATCCTGGACTCTCGACGAAGTCAATTCAGTGGGCAAGAGATACCGACATTGCCGCCATCGCTACCGACACAATGGCTTTTGAATGCTGGCCTTGCGAAGATCCAAATGTTTTATTGCCCGTGCATATGATCCACTTGCGCGATATGGGACTCATCCAAGGACAGAACTGGGTTCTTGATGAATTAGCTGCCGACTGTGCGTCAGATGGTCAATACGATTTTCTGCTGTCAGCCAGCCCACTTCCATTGACTCGTTCGGTGGGAGGACCTATCGCCCCGACGGCGATCAAATAACGTTGCCTTATTTGCTGATGCGGGCACCTGGTGGCAACACCGGAATATCAAATTCGGCCACTGGATACTGGAACATCGGGAACTTTGGCTTCGCTGTTGCGCGGTGACGGTCAGTGGAATGGATGCGGTCTGGGTCATGATCGGGGATCACTTTGTCACCAAAGATTTCCAACATTTCATACACTTCTTCAGGATGCATCTGTTCAATCGGTAATCCGAAAACCAACTGATCACAGCCGACTTTTTCGTACTGTGTCAATTGCTCGCTGACATCATCGGGAGTACCCACCATCAGCAGTCCGGACTCAATCAACATGTCCAACATTTCATCATCCATGTGGAACTCGGGTGGTGCCGCCGGCGTTGGCCAAACCGCAGCGTTGGGGTCACGTGACATGGTGTCGTGATAGAGGTTCACCAAACTCACGAGATAACCAAATCCTTGGCGCTTGGCAACTTCGCGAGCACGCTCGCGATCGCTTAGACAAACGATGGTGTTAGTCATCATGATGTTGTTGTTGCGGAATTGTCCAACCTGATCAATGGGTGATTGGATGGCTTCTTTATACGCATCGATACGTCCTTGCAAGGCGTAGATCGGCTCAAAGTTAAAGGCAATAGCACCAATGCCCATTTCGCCAGCCTTCGTGAAAGTGCCGGGGTTACCGCATGCCACCCAGATTGGTGGATGTCCTTGCCCATAGGGCTTCGGCAAAACATTATGTGGTGTTGGCACCGTGAAGTGCTTACCGTGGAAGTCGTAATCTTTTTGTTCCCACATCCGCGGAATTTCGCGAATCACTTCATCCCACATTGACTTTGTGATGTCGGTGTCCATGACGTTGAACATCTTCAACTCGTGGCTTCCAGCTCCGCGACCCGTGCCGAATTCAAAGCGACGATTGGTCATGTGATCGAGCATGGCGGCACGCTCAGCGATGCGCGCCGGGTGTTCTTTCAAGGTCGGCAAACTGGTAATTCCAGAACATAAGTGGATGTAGTCGGTCTGACCCGCCACCCACCCCATGACAACTTCGGGAGCTGACATGTGGCTGTACTCCACGAGACCGTGATGCTCACCGAACCACACATACTTCCAGTTGTGCTTATCCGCGAAAACGGCATACTTGGCCTGCTCTAATAACTCATCGTGCTCACACTGCGAATCATGGGCTGCCGGACCGGGTATATAGCCGTTAAGAAAAATTCCGAATTCCACAATATTCCTCCAAATGTTGGTTTTACTTTACTACGTTTCATGTTACCGTAGTCACAGCAAAGCCGAATCATCGGCGTTGAAAAATGGGGGATTCATGAAAACAACCAATAAATTTCGCCGCCTTGGAGCTTTGGCCGTCGCCGCAGCCTTCACCTTGGCAGCCTGCGGCAGTAGCGATGAGGGCTCAGACGTCTCCAGTACCGTGGCACCGACCGCAACCGACGCACCGACCGCAACCGACGCACCAACTGCTTCGCCTGTTTTGATCGTGGCGATCGTCAATGTCACCGGCGCAGGCGCCGGAAGCGGGCCGTTCATCCCGTCAGTCATCGAAGCATGGGCTGATTGGACCAACGCCAATGGTGGCCTTGGTGGTCACCCAGTTGAAGTTGACATTCAAGACACTGCCGGAGACCCAGCTAAGAGCCAAACAATTATCGATGAGGCCATTCCGAAGAACCCAGTGTTGTGGTTGCTCGATGACCCATTCACCGAGGCATCAATGTCAGCAAGTCTCGGCGCCACTGGCGTCCCTGTCATGGGACTTGGCTACGACCCCTCAATTTGGGGTGGGCACATTGAGGCTTTCGCTATGGACTGCACACCTGATGCCAGCAACGGTTTGGCGTGCGCATTACCTAATGCTTTCCCATTGAGCGCGACATTCGGCGCCGTCGTTGACGGACCGGCTTTTGTAGCTCAATCAGTTGGTGCCACAAAGACTGTTTTTGCAGTCTGTGCTGAAGCATCTTCATGCTCGGCGGCGGGTCCAGTTTGGGCAACAACTGTCGCAGGTTTAGGAATGACAGATTTCGGTTTGACATTGATCAGTTCAAGTGCCGCTGACTACACAGCCGAATGTCTCTCTTGGATCGATGCCGGCGTCGACTTCATCAACATGGGCGTCGATGGTTTCGCCGCTGCGAAGATCATGGCGAACTGCACCGAGCAGGGTTATACAGGTACTTACAGCGTCAGCCAGGGTTCAGTTGCTGGAGCCTTATTGACTGGTACAGACGATCTCGTCGGGGCCTTGAACGGTTTCCCATGGTGGGTTGATGATGCACCAGTTGTTGAGTATCGATCCGTCATGGATGGCGCAGGCGTCGATCCAGAAGGTTACGAAAACCCAACCGCCACTGGTATCTGGGCAGCACTACAAATGTTCGCAAAAGCCAACGCCACGTTGAGCGATGCGCCAACTGCTGCTGAGACCTTGGCCAACATGTTCACCATCAAGGATGAAACGCTGGGCGGATTGGTCTCACCAACCACCTGGACAGAGGGTGAAACTGCTCCTCCACGTAACTGTTGGTGGAACTACTCATTGACCGCTGGAGTTTTGGCGAATCCACTGGGTGGACTCGCCTATCAATGCAACCCAGCAGCAAGCTGATCAGTAAACAATCATAAGAAAATCTAGTTGAGGGTCACTTTGGCGATATTCTCGCCAAAGTGACCCTCGCTTTTTTAGGGCATTAAGGGGTTTGTGCGTGCAGAATCTTCTTCCATTTATAGTCACCGGGCTAGTCACAGGAATGATCTACGGACTCGCTGGCACTGGACTCGTTCTGACTTTTAAAACATCGGCAATTTTTAACTTCGGTCACGGGGCAATCTTGACTGCCGCAGCGATGGTCTATTACTGGCTCCGCTTTACTCTTCATTGGGACTGGAAGATTGCCTTCGTGGCCACTGTTTTCATCGCTGGACCAATTTTCGGTCTGCTGATGGAGCGAGTTGCTCGCACGTTGTCGCGACAGCCAACACCGATGAAGATTCTTGGAACTGTGGGTCTCACAGTGGCGGTGCCATCACTCTGTCTACTTTTCTATCCCGCAAGCAATAAGGGTCTATTTATTGATCGTGTGCCTGGGCTGCCATTCAGCAATCGCAAAGAATATAAATGGCGGATCTTTGATATCAATATCTTTGGCGATCAAATCGTGATCGCAGTGATCGCAGTCGTGGCTGTTGCTGCTCTCTACGCTCTATTTCGTTACACGCGATTGGGCGCAACAATGCGCGCCGCTGTCGATGATCCCGACCTGTTAGACCTCCTCGGTACCAATCCGATTGGTGTGCGACGCGTGGCCTGGATGATCGGATGTATGTTCGCCGCTCTCTCGGGCATTCTCATTCTTCCTTTGGTGGGACTGCAGCCCTATAACCTCACTTTTCTCGCGATGTATGCCTTTGGTGCCGCCGCTATCGGTGGCTTCACGAGTATCCCTGTGACATTTTTAGGCGGACTAATGATCGGCATCGTGCAAGATCTCATCGGCTATCAGGTCAGCAAATATCACTGGCAATCATTGAATGGATTATCGGATGCCTTACCATTTTTAATCCTCTTCATCGTCTTGCTGGTGTTAGCGAAAAACAAGTTGTCTCCTCGATCAGATGCCGAGTCACGACCGCCCGTTCAATGGCATGGAAGTCCCAGACTGCGTGTTGGCGTAGGAGTTTTCATTCTTGGTCTACTCGCCTTGGTTCCGAACCTTGTCGGCGGCAAATTGGCGTATTACTCATTCGGGTTATGTACCGCAATCTTGGTTCTCTCACTTGGTTTGCTGATTAAAACGAGTGGACAAGTCTCACTCTGCCACGCCACATTTGCCGGAATTGGAGGCTTAGCTTTTTCTCGTCTCACGGTGGAGGCCCATGTCCCCTGGCTCATCGCCTTGCCACTCGCAGGACTCATCGTTGTCCCGATCGGGGCACTCGTTGCGTTACCAGCGATTCGTCTACACGGTGTGTACTTAGCCTTAGCAACTTTCGGTTTTGGAATTCTGGTGACTCGCTTGTTCTTTGCACAAACGTGGATGTTTAAAATTTTCGCTGGTGGTCGCAAAGTACCAGCACCATTCGGATCGGGCGATGCACACACCCGCTATTACGTTATTCTCGCTGTTTTCGCAGTCTCAGCAATCGCCATCACCATCATCACCCAATCACGCCTCGGAAGAATGCTGCGCGGTATGTCTGGTAGTCCCACCGCTGTTTCAACACTCGGCCTATCAACCAATGTCACCAAACTGATTGTGTTTTGCTGCTCAGCATTTTTCGCTTCCATTGCCGGAGTGATGTTCGGCATGCAACTCACGGTGATAGATGGAGCAACCACCAACTTTCAGCCTTACTATTCACTTGTCCTTGTGGCGATCTTGGGACTCGCTCCATTCCGCGAACCGTGGTACGCCATTGTGGCCGCCATCTCAATGGTGCTGCCAGCATATTTTGATGGAGCCCGCACACCGAATGTGCTCAATGCACTCTTTGGAACCTTCGCCATCTTGATTGCCTTGCGCGGCGGTCATTCTTCGATGGGACCCAAACTGCGTAAAATTTTTGATCGCTTCCAAGAGCGAACAAAGAGTGCAACAATTGCAGTTAATGATGATGACTTTGTTCAGTACACAACTGCACCATCCACGCTTGGTCTTGAGATTGAAAACCTGACAATTGACTTCGGTGGATTACGCGCCGTCAATGATGTATGTCTCAGCGTTCCCGTTGGCAGGATCACAGGATTGATCGGTCCCAATGGGGCGGGCAAAACAACAACCTTCAACGCCGTGAGTGGTATCAATCGTGATGTCATCGGACGTCTCACTTTCAATGGCAGCGATATCGGCACACGTGGACCAGCGGCGCGCGGTCGTCTTGGTATCGGACGCACTTTTCAGCGCATGGACCTCGCCGATGAATTGAGCGTCACGGACAATGTCAATCTTGGTCATGAAAGCGCGTTGGCGGGGCAAAATATTTTCCGCCAACTTTACGCGACCTCGAGTGAGCGCCAAAGAACACATTGCTCTACTCGCAGCGCACTTGAGTTATGTGGGATCACCCACCTCGCAGATCATCAGGCGGGTGAACTTTCCACTGGTGAGCGCCGTCTCGTTGAACTAGCTCGCTGTCTCGCAGGTGAATTTGATGTGCTTCTTCTTGACGAACCGTCATCGGGACTTGACCGCAGTGAAACGCTGCGCTTTGCGGACGTCTTGCAGCGAGTAGTGAGCGATCGGGGCTGTGGCATTCTTTTAGTGGAACACGACATGTCATTGGTGATGAATGTTTGTCAGTACATCTATGTTCTTGACTTCGGCCATCTGATCTTTGAAGGTGACGCCACCACGGTGAGTGCTAGCCCATTGGTTCGCGCTGCGTATCTCGGATCAGAATCCAATGAAGTTTCAACGGTGGTGCCGAGATGACAAAAACAACAGAGACCACGACTGCTTTGAGTCTCAAGGGGATCACCTCGGGCTACGGAACAACAACCATTGTCCGCAACATTGATCTCAACATCGAGGCGGGTTCGGTCACGGCGTTGCTTGGTCCCAATGGCGCAGGAAAATCAACCTTGCTCAAGACGATGTCTGGTTTAATTCGTCCGATGTCGGGTTCGGTGATGATTGATGGACAAGATGTGTCCTCATTGGCCCCCAACAAACGCGCCAACCTAGGACTGTGTCACATCCCCGAAGGTCGGGGCATATTTCCTTCAATGACGGTCAAGGAGAATCTTGAATTACAAGCTAAGCCGGGTGAACAGTCGATAGCTATTGAAAAAGGAATTGCCGCCTTTCCAATTCTTGGTGAACGCCTCATGCAACGAGCGGGAACGATGTCGGGTGGTCAACAGCAAATGCTTTCAATGGCTCGTGCCTATACCCAAAATCCACGAATGATTCTTGTCGATGAGGGCTCTCTCGGTCTGGCGCCGATTGTGGTTGACGAGATCTTCTCCTTCCTCGCTGGGGTCGCAGCGGCTGGTGCAGCATTGCTTATCGTCGACCAATTTGTGGCCCGCGCCCTAACTCTTGCAACTTCGGCGTATGTCATGACTCGTGGAGAGATTGTCTTTGCTGGCACCTCGGCTGAATTGCAACAAAGCGATGTCTTTGAGCGCTATCTCGGAACCCACGAGTAATTCCGTCCCCAGCAGTCCTCCAGCAAATTCGTCAGAGATGGTGAAAGTGCCCAAACTTTTGGCAGGCTAGAGATCGTGAGTCATTCGGCACCCTCTACTGCATTACATGGAATGCGAGTTTTAGATATCTCGACCGTTCTCGCTGGGCCGAACTGCGCGCGTTATCTGGCTGATTATGGCGCCGAAGTCATCAAAGTTGAACGGCCTGAGACTGGTGACAGTTTGCGCAATATGGCCTGGAAAGATCCGCGTGATGGTGTTGGCTTGTGGTGGAAACTAGCCAACCGCAATAAGCGCACGATCTCTCTGGATCTGAAAGATCTAGAAGATAAAGAACTCTTTCTTGAGTTAGTCAAAGATGCCCATGTAGTCGTGGAAAACTTTCGACCTGGTGCACTCGAACGCCTTGGTCTCGGACCAGATGTTCTGCACGCCGTCAATCCGACTTTGATCTTGACTCGCGTCAGCGGATTTGGGCAAACGGGTCCGTATGCGCAACGTCCAGGTTTCGCTTCCATTGCCGAATCAATGTCTGGCTTTGCAGCCATCAATGGCGAGGCCGACGGACAGCCACTCCTTCCAGCCATCGCACTCACCGACGAACTGACAGGAATCGTCGGCGCATTCGCCACGATGGTGGCTTTGTACTCAGGTGTCGGTCAAGTCGTGGATATCAGTTTGCTGGAAAGCATGTTTCACATCATGGGTCCTGTGGCATCATTATTTGCTCTCACCGGAGAACTACAGCCTCGTCTCGGTTCGGGCTTGCCGTACACGGTCCCGCGTGGCACTTATCTATGTGCGGATGGGTTGTGGGTAGGAATTTCAACGTCCTCCGACTCAGTGGCACAACGTGTGATGACTCTCTTGGGTGTCGGCGACGATCAGCGGTTCAAGTCATTTGACGGACGCGCCGCACATCGTGATGAACTCGAAACATTGATGCGCGAGTGGTGCGCACAACGTACTCGTGCAGAAGTCGTGCAACTTTTTGAGGCGGCTGAAGCGGCCGTGGGCCCAGTGATGAATATGGCAGATATTGCTACTGATCCCCATTTCATTTTCCGTGAAGCTGTCACCATGGTCGGTGAGACACCAATGCAAAATCTGATTGCGAGATTGTCCAAGACGCCCGGCGAATTACGTCATGAGGGCCGTCCTCAAGATGCCGATGGTGAAGAGATCAGAAAAAATGGATGGAGCACAACATGACTGCTACAAATCGACCTTACGCCTATGTGGCGGGCCCATTATTTGATGAAGGTGAACGCTGGTTTATTGAGAAAATTGATCAGTTGGTCCAAGACGCTGGGTTCGAGACCTTTTTGCCACACCGTGATAATCCACCCAAGACCGCCGACAATGTCGGTGAGATATTTCTCAATGATAAAGGTGGCATTGATCGTTGCCAGGTTGTTGTCGCCAACCTCAATGGCATTATGACCGACGATGGCACTGCCTGGGAGATGGGCTATGCCTATGCCCACAACAAGTTCATCATTGGATTATTCACCGACTGGCGCGCCCGATTCCCTAACAGCAATGAAGTCGTCAACTTAATGATGCAATGCAGCATCAACAAACTCGTGCGCTCGTTGGATGAACTTGATGTCGCTTTACGGGAATGGCGACAGGGCTCAGTGACGGGTTAAGCCCCAGTGCCAATTGGGCAGGAGACACCCACCCCACCAATTCCGCAATATCCATTTGGATTTTTCGCAAGATATTGCTGATGATAGGGCTCGCCGTAATACCACTCGCCCATCGCGGCTATTTCTGTTGTGATCGTTCCATATCCAGCCTCATTGAGTTTTGTTTGAAACAAAGCGCATGAAGCCTGCGCTACATCCATTTGCGAAGCAGTGGTGGTGTAAATCGCGCTGCGATACTGCGAGCCCATGTCATTGCCTTGCCGCATACCTTGAGTCGGATTGTGATTTTCCCAAAATACTTTGAGCAAAGATTCGTAACTGATCACGGTGGGATCGTAAATCACAAAAAAGACCTCAGCATGACCTGTCAAACCTGAACAGTTCTCTTCGTAGGTACAGTTCGGTGTGTACCCGCCCGCATATCCAACAGCAGTTGAAAAGACACCGGGCAACTGCCAAAACATCCGCTCGGCACCCCAGAAGCAGCCCATACCAAAGACGGCTGTTTCACAACCTGTTGGCCACGGCCCGCGTAGTGGTGCATCAAGAACAAAATGCTTGTCAGGTACCGGCATGGTCTGATCGGTACGACCAGGCAAAGCATCTTGTGGGCTGACCATCTGATTGTTCCCTTTGGAAAAAAGCATGAACAGATGTTACGCCCCCGTTAGAGAAGTAGTTTTGTCGTGTGCCGATAATCCGTAATCTCGCCCTCACAGATATTGACGCCATCATGGCCATTAACGAAGAGAATGTCCCCGCAGTGGGCCAAGAGACTCGAAAAGCGATGCTGCAGATTTTCGCTCAGTGCAATATTGCTCTTGGTGCCGAGGTGGACGGCAACTTAGTTGGCTTTTGTATGCTCCTGCCTCCTCAATCAACCTATGCCAGCCCGAATTACCTTTTCTTCTGCGAGAACTACGAGGACTTTATTTATTTGGATCGCGTGGCGATTACCAGTTCCCAACAAGGCCAAGGAATCGGAAAACTGCTGTATCGCGAGGTTGAATCGCGAACAGATGCTCCATGGTTCACCTTAGAAGTGAATGTCCAACCCCCCAATGAAGGCTCATTGAGATTCCACGCCCGCGAGGGCTTCGTTGAGGTCGCTCAACTAGAAACCAGACCAGGAAAAATCGTCAGCCTGATGGCCAAGAAACTTCACTAAAGGCTACGAACGACGGTCCTGCAAAAATCGAAATTTATTCCGCACTTCCTGAACTCGATTCCTCGTGATCTCGGCGTACAGAATGCACTCTTCCCCAGATTTTCCTTCTGCCAAAGTTTCACCGAGTGGATCAAAGATCCGACTGTCGCCGCTGTACACCAGTGATCCACCAGTCCCGACACGATTGCACCCGACGACGTACGCCTGATTCTCAATGGCGCGTGCCTCGAGCAGAGTGAGCCAATGTGTGCGTCGAGCCTCTGGCCAATTTGCTGGTACTAGATAGACATCAGTGTCCTCAGCAAGTTTCCAGAATTCGTCAGCAAAACGCAAGTCGTAACACACAAAGAGCGTGACTCGCAATCCCTCAACATCAACCGTGA
>CALGTP010000248.1 GCA_937902105.1 uncultured Actinomycetes bacterium | reverse complement strand
TTGAGTTGATTGATCCAATGTCATGGCTACAGTCGTAGCTTGCAAATACGTCATGCATCCTGTCTTCCAGTACTGAAGATGTCTCACCAGCCTTTGTCGCGTGTGAAATTCTTTGAGGCAAACTGTACAGTGCGTACTGAAAGCAAATCTTCTCTCGTCCGAAGTGATACCATGCCTCTTGTACATGTGTATGCTCAGTTTTTGCGGCTTGTCGAAGATCTGTAGGCAATGCGGGCAGGGCCACTGTGTACTCATGTCGCTCGCTCTTGGTTTTGCAGCCTTATCAATGTGTATGCCTGCCTGTTTGGCATCGGCAAAAAATTCAGCCGTCCATTTGTCTACTGCGAACTGATTACTTCTCATTTGTGCCAGACTACTCTGTGCCTGTTTGATGCGTGCTTTCCATGCACCTGGGTGCAAAACCATCCAGTTTAACCATGTCTGTACGGCTTCGTCTCCTTTCGGGTACGGGAGAGTATGGTCCAGTTTTGTAGCCTCGTATAGCCAGCCCAAATCATCGGTGACAATGCTGATCCAAGAGTTTGCATACCTCGCTTCTTGTTGAAGGAGGGCCCAGAGGGTGTCTGGCGCCGATTCTAGGGCCCTCCGCAGGTATCGAAGACGAGCTATCCTTAGATGCTCGTCTGGGATTGGTGCTCCAAGCTCGGCAACAACTTCAAGATCTGTGAAGTGCACATTCTGCCCCTGCACAACTTGCATGTTGGCCACCTTGCGATAGATTTTCATGGTGTTGGACCTGAATTTTTTGGCATTCATCTTGTTGAGGGCTGGCCAGACTGCTGCGTTGTACAATGACTTACTGAGTACAATTGGCACCATTAGTTTATACCTGTCCTTGACTGGGATATTGACATTCCCTAAGATCGGCTTGAGGATTGGCCTAAGCGCTGACAGCGCTTGTCCATGTCTGACATTGAGTTCCCCTCCAAACTGTTGTTTGAAATCTGCAATCGTGCCCAGGTACTTGTAGGTAAAGCCAAGGATTAGCTCCTGTACGCCAAGATGCGTGGTTTTAAATTGCAGCTTGTGGGATTTTTCAATAAACCACTTTCTCTGGGCCTTGAGCGCTCCTGGTCCTTTGAAAGCCACAACACCTTGCGTCTTGCCCATCTGGAGATTGGTGCTCAAGCCAAAAGAGAGGAGTCGGTTGACTGCAACCTCTGTGACAATCTGTAATTTGCTCATAAGTCTTGTGGGACACGAGTCTTCCAGCAAGAAAAGCAGATCATCTACCCATGAGATGTTGTCAACACTAATATCTCGGTGTTGAGCACTGGCGTGTTTATGGCTCAGGGATCTGTTACCGCCCCATGGCACAGTCGTTTCAATTCCCGCCGCATTTATGTCGCTCTCAATCTTGTCGAGGATTCTACGTAGGAGAAAATTGAACATCATATCTGCGAATGGCACTCCAGGCCTTGTCCCAGTTACTGACTGCACGATATCTGATGTTCCTTGGACTGTAAACCATGTTTTGGTGTGGTGTTCGCTGATGATACCTTCTAAATGATCATCAATGCCTGCCTCCTTGAGAATAGTGGTCTGCTTTAGTTCTGCCGCAAACTCTGTAAAGGCCGTTGTTGGGAGCTTGAGTTGAGCAAAAAGCCACACAATGCTTTCGTCACTACAGTCTAGTTTGGTAACAAACTGTCGCACGACTGAATAGAATGCTGACACAACATCCATGAAAAGACCTGCTGCAGAAAAGTTTTTGTGGTTTGCAACCGCAAAAAAGGTCCTTGCAATATGTACACCAAAGTCGCAACTGATTCCCTGTCTGCCTCCAAGTTGACTTTGTTTGAGGTAGGTGTTGTACAATGGTCTGGCCTTGGTGCGCAGCACCGACTGTATAAGTTTGCCCAGGTTGTCAGTCAGGAGGATTCCTCGATGCGTTGAGCAAGTTGACTGTGGTCCTTTGCCCTTGTATAACTCTATGAGGAGTCCCCCTTTGTGTTGTAATGGCTGTTGAATCCTGCATGCAATTTTTACGGCCAAAGGATGTATTATTTGGGCCATACACGGAGGATCTGCTTTGTAAACCTCCGCCGAAACAAGATCACATCCGGCTGCTCTGCCTCTTTTGGCCAAGCATATTTGTGCCTCAATGTCCTGCATCGCCGGGACATTGTTGATGTTGAGTTGCACTAGGTTCTGCAGGCTCCTTTTATTTTGGTCACTGACACATTCTTTGGCCAGATTGTCAATGGTCGTGACCTGACCTGCCTCAACTTCTGCAAAGTGTCTGAGCCATCTTTGACGTCTGTCTTGATATGATCTTGCAAAGGTTCCGTCTTCCAACGTCAACGCAGGTAGCGTCGCCATCCTTACCTTTGGCCTTCTGCGGACAGTGGGCCCTCTGAAGGTTCGCATGACTTTGTTGAGCTCGTTGGTCTGCTTTTGAGTGACAGCATTCTCAGCCTGTTTTACAAGTTTTTGCATAAAAATGGTTTTATCATGTTTGAGGCCTGCATTGATGGCGTTGACAAACCATGTTCTGTACCAAAGAAGACCGGCGGTTGTCTGATTGAATATCTGCAAACAGTAGTCATATCCATATAAGTCATCGTGTATGATGACAATGTCTCTGTGGTAACACGTCCATTGGCAGAAAAAGAATCTCAGCGTAAAGCTGCGCTGGAGTATGTCTTTGCGTCGTATGCACTTGACAGTCAACTTTTTTTGCTGCATGTATTCCCATGTATCATTGGAGATGAACTGTTTTCGCTTTGTTACCTTTGCGAGCGGATAAAATTCCATCAGGGCATCGCGCAGCGTATTGGTAATGAGTTGGTTGTGTCTGTGCACATCTACTTCCCAAGGCACATGTTTGAGATGTCGAATATGTGCAAAGAATTCGGTTTTTTGCTCATCTTTGTCAAAGGCAATTCGATCAAAACAGGTTCTGTTTCTTTTGACAGAAGTATTACAAACGTCTTGTGCCTCCATGATTATTACGAGTGCTGAACAGTAGTGATCGTCTTTGGCCGTGGACAAATCGATGTCGTGGTCAACAAAAGAACTCTGCACAGCTCCTGTGAGGCATTTCGAGACAAAGATGTAGTCAATCCTCTTAAGGTCATTGTTGCTCGCAACCCATGTAAATCCGTCACCCGTATGCATCTCCGCAAAAGTGGCCGGAACTATAAGTTGCCTTGTCTGCACAAACTCGTGCATGCATGCTCCCTGGAAATTCTCAGTGTGCCAGTTGCAATCGCCAATAGAATCAGAAACGACTGATCCAATTTGTGCGTTGGCATCAACTAGTCCAATAAAGGGAATAGCACTGACCTGTAATTTGTCTAAAATCTTGTCTGTATCATCCCACCATGTTTTAATGATTGCTTGTTCGAAGCCACTGTGAGGAGCGTGCAGAACGGCAACAATGATATGTACACAAGGTGCTTGTATAATCGTGATGAGTCTGCGTGGATCTTCATGGATAACTGTGAAGTGTTCCGGTCTGAAGTACAGGTCATCCGTGTCACACTTGGCATATGCAATCTGTGTATTAACCCATAGCTGGCATCCTAGACAAGATGTCTTGGTGGCCGATCCAATGATCATATGAAAATTCGCCACCTGTAAAGTGCCTGATGTTTTGCTTCTGCCTTCCATGATGCCTACTAAAGAATAGGACATGTCCAGAAATTGTTGTGCCAGATATGCGGTTCGCCCTGGAAAATGTAAACCCTCTGGGACATAACCCTGAGACTGAGCTTCTTTGACATCCCTTAGCGTAAGAACATTGGCTTGTCCTAGCTTAAGGTGAACTGTAGTTGTGTCATCTGGTTGTGTCCAAGTTTGTTGGTGTAACATTTCCATCGGCAAGTCGCTGAAATTATCATCCTGTGTAAAATGCGTAACCTGGAGGGCATCTCCATGTACAGGCGGGTAAGCATCTGTTTGTTTTGGGTCCATGTGATGCATCCATGCCCACATTGCTCTTCCCGGATTGTCAAGGTAGGGCACGATGCCTGACACCGCAATTGGGGAGAAGACAATAATCTGCGATCTGGCTACTGCTTTTGCGATTCTGTCTGCAAATTCGTTCCAGGGATGTCCTGCATGTGCCTTACAGTGCTGGAAGTTTATAGAACAGAATTGTCTCAAAAGAATGACATGGCTGCGCAAAAGGCCATTGATTGGTTCAGGTTTATGAATGATACCATGTCCACTTGCCGATCTCCCTGCACTCAAGGCATCATAATGTACCGTAGTAGGAATCTCCTTGTGGATAGAACTGCACATCTGTAGTCTCCAGAGAACTGCCCAAAAAAGACCACATTGTTCTGCCGTGAATGAGGTTGCACTTGTAGCACCAACACATCTCGGATCTGCATTAGTAATGTCATCTGGGAGATGTGTGTAAACATGATCCCCAAAGAAAGTTACAAGTGACAATTGTCCGTCATGTAGCTCTGCAATTACGACTGCTGCCCAAGCTGGCATTGGTTTGTCGTCGTCGTCCTGGCTATTGTCAACAGCGACATCTAGTTGTGGAGCCGAACCATCTGTGAAAATATGGTAGTGCACGACCTGTGTTAGGTCAAGGTCCCGGCAACACTGTAATGCTGCTGCAGTATTGTCATGCAGATCTGGAACTTCATATGCCGGGAGAGGGATCTCCAAGGTATCAAAATCACTGTCGCCTGTCCACCCTTTGGTAAGGGCTTCGATGTCATGTTTGTGGATATCAATGCTGACAGTGTTGGTGGCACAAGGTTCTTGGCATGTTTTGCCCACATATTCGTTGAGAATATAATCATAAGCATGGAATGTGTCGACTGTCGGCGCAGCAATCAAGCCTTCGAGCTGTAATTCAACCGGTCTGTCCCTCTGTTTGCCCAGATCTTTGTGGCCAGCATTATACTTGTGCCTGTCGCGATTGAGCTTGTGAAGCTTTTGAGATCCTGTTTGCACAAGTGGGATGAGGTCTTCCAAGGAAATCTGTGTAGCATCACAGTGTTTGTCAGAATTGAAATAGCAGACTTCCTTGTTGCCGCAAAAGGTGACCTTGTATTTTCCTCCTGGAGTCGCCGGCTTCACCAAGCCAAGCGAACTTGCATCCCCAGGGCAATCACCATGTGCACTTGTGTTGTACCCCCTTGAGGTTGCCACCCTCGCACTCTCGGGCTCTTTAGGAGTAAATGCGGCCTGGAACAATGAAGAAAAATCGTCGTCTGTCATGTCTGCATCGTCGTCCTCTGCACTGTCGTCGTCGCCGCCCTGCTCGGCTTCGTCGTCAACCCTGTGGCCGCTTGGAACCAACCGTGGGTGGTCCATTGCAAACCTGAGACAGAGGTATGAAGCCGGTGAAAA
>CALGTP010000247.1 GCA_937902105.1 uncultured Actinomycetes bacterium | reverse complement strand
TCCTTTTTCACCTCCTCAGTTGGCACCGCACGGTAAGCTCCCGCAGAGTACTGACACCTGAGAGGAGATGCCGGAGAGGATGACGACGCAGCAGCTGCCACAGTCTGTCCTTCGGGCACTGTAGGTCCTGCACACCGTTCGAATACTGGCACACCTTCCAAAGGAGCATCGAATGAAGATGCCAAAGAAGGGTTCTTGCTGCTGACCGCAGTAGGTCCCTGCCGAACACTACCGGGAGATCCGATGTTTACACCACTGCTGTCGCTCGTGGTGGGCCTTTGTCTCACTGCTTCAAACTCGGCCACCGCCCTCTGGACAACGCCTTTGGTCTGAGTCTTCGGTTGAACCAGCACCTCTTCGCTCTCTTCCGGAACTGGATTGAGTTTTCGAAGCTGGTGCGCCATCTCGGCTACTTCACGGCCGATAGGTTGCAGCATGGCGTTGAGCTCTGCCTGCCGTTTTTCCAACCGTCGCTGTAGCTCTGGAGCCTTCTCTGAAGTCTCACGGTCCGGCGCTTCCTCTGTTGCTGCAGAACCTGCCGCAGTCGTAGTCGAGGACGCTGGAGTAGAGCTTGATGCGATCGGAGCTTCCGTCTCGAAAGCCTTCGTACTCGCTGCTGGCGCCACCGGCGGAACAGCAGGTTTGGCTCCAGCTCCATCTCGAAGCAAACGAGCCATACGAATATCCGACGCCATCATCAACTTGGTACGTGAAAGGTTTCCTCCCACATTCCGGTTCACATTCAAATTCTCGACATCAATGATGTTAACCAAAGCGGCCCATCCCAAACTCGAAAGCTCTTCGTCCGAAGTCCTCACAGCGCTCGCTGCACCAGCGTCAGGGTGCAACATCACGATATGATGGAAAAGACAGCTGGGACACCAAAGTTTGTCATCAGCACAGGTATTGCACTCCCGTGAACAAACGGATTGAACCCCAACATCACAATGTACGCAGCGACAGTCTGTGAGGCCCATGGTCTTGGCGCAGACTGCGCACGGTGCGCGTGTCCTCTCGCCGGCATCTTCCTTCGGTCGAGTGGCGTTACGTGTAAGCCCATTCCAACTTTCACGAAGGACATGAGCAGACTTCCGGGCACCTTGGTTCACCAGCCGCAACAAGAGTCGTAAAATTTGTGTATGTCAGCAAACTGCCGATCAACAAAAACGTCTGAACCCCTCCCGCAATCTGGTCTGCCAAAGCCAACGAAGCCGCTGCACCACCAAAGACAGGTGGCACGTCTGTTGCATCCACAGGCGCATCTGCATCGGAACCAAAATGGAAAAGACCCATCTTCCAAGCAGCATTCAACCCATGAACAAGCCAATGTGCAATCTTAGCACGGCCTGGTAACATCTGCATTGCAAGCCGCATAGCAAAAGGCATGTCACCTCCCACAAGCATCGCCATGGCGCAGAGGAGAACTATCTATCGATAATTCCCAGAACAGCCCCCAGTTGCTCACCCGTTCAAGCTCAAGGGAAACCCTAGGAAATCCGGTAGGAAACCTCGAGGAAATTCC
>CALGTP010000246.1 GCA_937902105.1 uncultured Actinomycetes bacterium | reverse complement strand
GCAACCGTAGCCTTAGAACCTTGCTTGTACTCGGCAAAGAGCATGTCCCACGTGTCATTTGTGAAGTGCTCAAGGATATGTTTTGAAAAGGCTTCTTGCCCCGGTCCCATGAGAGTGCTCAAAGGAACACACAAGTTCTTGAACACAACGTCCACCAACTTTACGATAGAATGACACGTCTCGGTAGCCTTTGGCCACCTATTCCCCGTAGGCTCGCCGATGAACACAGAAGCTGTCGCGAGTTTGGGGAGTGAGTCTTTGAGAGCCTTAAAGGCGCAAAAAAAAACACTGCCCGATGTGAACACGCTGTCTAGCCCCGAGGTCTCCTCCACCTTCCCGAGAGTTCCGAGAATCATCTGAACCAGCAAACCACAGAGCGAACCGAAGGTGGCAGTGTTCTCAGTGTTGTCGTCAATGCCGCTTGCGGCACGACTGGCTTTTGCAGCAACAGCAAGCAAATCAGTCAAGGGTGCGACGAATTTCAGCAAGGACATGGTGACGTTCAGGTCCTAAGGGCATGGGATTATTCAAACATCTAACATAGATCACACCCTAGATTATTCAAACATCTGGACGCAGGACGCACATGATAGCTAGCCCTACCGCCCTACCACATCTGTACGAATTGCTTTTGCTTTGTCACTAGATACTGGCGCTGTGCTACATTGGGTCTGTTATGGGATCTTACAAGAAATGTGAAACTGATATCGATATTACCAAACTCCAAGCTGTGCTTAATTAGTCCTCCTGGAAGCGAGTAGCCAAAGCACCGTTGCTGCACAGTTTGTGCTGGCAGAACTCAAGGAATGGATTGCCAAGGCTGGGAGCTTGGTTAACTTGGACTTTCGGGGGGGTACCACTGCTACTGCCGATGGGAACAACCTTCTCGCTTTTCCGAGGTGACATTGCTAGTGTTGCTGGCGCCGCTGTCGCCGCTGGCTCGCTCAAGGCCCTTGTAATAAAACCAAACATTGGATCTTTACTCCCAGTCACATAGGCCGTAATTTCCGCCGCAGCCGGCTGGCACACTTTCGTACCATCGCCAATGTAGGCAAGGAAGGGCAGCGCCCGCACACACCTCAGTTCACAAGTCCAAGGGCTGTTGTTCAAGTTCAGACTACCGACTACAATACTACAATCTACAATGTTTGAACGATTCTAGAATTATGCCGGAGTAGGCATGATGCATGATTGGTGAAATCGACATCAACACGCAATTGGTCATTGCACTGTCTAGGCTCATCCTCAGGACTAAGTCGACTAAGCCTACACATCATGTGTACATCATGTTGTTGAGCTTCATGTCGCTAAGCTGTTGAATGGGTAGCTTGTCCTGTACCATTCAACCACAAGTGGCAACTGGTTGCAACTTGCAATACAAGTATACCGGTTGATAACAACAAAATGTGACGGAAGCAATGCGACGACTGCAACAACATGCTCAAACCTCAAACACCGTAAAATGTAAAATAAGGTATGTGCTCTGCAGAGAGAGCCTGATTCGTCAGCACGCTCAGAAGCGACTGGTAGGTGCCCAGGAGGTTAGTTTCCTGAGCGTTGCAGCAGCCTGGCGAGGCCAAGCATGTTGGCAAATGTTTTGACACTAACGCATCGGTGTCAAATGTAGCCCAATCCTGGCCAATTCCAGTGAGCCAAGGCTGTGCGAAAGTCAATGCTTCCTGGATTTTGCTGTTTCGCTTGGCCACTGCGTGAGCATTGTCTTTTGCCTGGTGCGCGTCTTTCAACACCATGGCTTCGAGTTCGTGAGTCTCAAGCAATCGATAAAAATATGCCTGTTTGTTTTGATCATACCTTTCGCAGCACTTCTGTATTGCCTCACTGGCGATCGTACCAGATGTGTTGGAGATCGGGGCGCACGCGAGAACAGAAGCCAGGTTTGCCAGGTTTTGTGCTGAGCCTGCATCGATATCAACACAACCATCCAGCATGATCACGGCAATGTCGTTCACCAGTTTGTGTACTGCCTGTTTGCTGGCAAGGTCACCACCTCCTGCACTATCAGTGGCTAAGACTGAGGCTGGAGTTACCACCTCACAGGAATAATTTAGCAGTGCCCGCCAAACATCTTCCATGAGGTCAAACTGGGCGCCAAGAAGGTCGTGGATCCCAAGGCTTTCTGAGGTGACACTTTCAGCCATTTGTATCAAAGAGGCCGGCCCCAAGATCGACGAAGTGCACTGCAGCTTCAAATTCAACACAACAACGGCGCCTGGCATCTTTTCCTTGAAGAGGACATTCTGGATGAGCTTCGCGTACGCAGTGGCGAAAATCTTGTAGGGAGCTGGTTTCGCCTTCACACTCTCCAATCCACCACAAACGCCAATAGCCTTGCGTGGTGCTAAGGGCATGCGAACAGCAAGTTACCATGGAATTCAATAGACTTATTACTCAACTACAGCCGCGACGAAGTTGCTCCACACCCCACACCCTGCAAAATACCATGACAGTGACACACAATGTGTTTCACGTTTCATGTTACACAGACACATGTAATTACATGGACACGCATTACAAGACACAACTATGTCGCCAAGTCCGCGTTGTCCTGGTTTGATTTATGATGACATACG
>CALGTP010000245.1 GCA_937902105.1 uncultured Actinomycetes bacterium | reverse complement strand
ACTCGTGCGAGATAACGCATATGCTTGGGGCGTCGTTGACACAATTGTATCATCGGTCATCGGGTGCGGCATTACAGCACAAAGCCAGATTGAAACGCCGGAAGGCACGGACATCGAAGACGTAAACGAACGCCGTGACGCAGTCTGGCAAGAGTGGTCAGAAGTCTGCGACGTTAACGGACGCATGACATTCAGCGAAATGCAGCAGCTTGCACAACGTGAAATCTGCGAAGCTGGCGAGGTGTTGATTCATCTCGTGAACACGCCAGCAAAAAAGTATCGCGGCATCTATCGCCCTGTTCCGTTTGCAATTGAGTTGGTGGAAGCTGACAGACTCGCGACGGAAAAAGATACCTACAAGTTTCGCAGCACGATGGGCGACAATAAGATCGTCAGAGGCGTGGAACTTGATGACCTTGGGAAGCCGGTCGCGTACTGGATTTATCCGGAGCATCCGAACGGGCCATACGTCACACGCTCAACAATGCCGGAACGATATGACGCAAAAGACATCCTGCATTTGTACCGCGTCGATCGCATCGGGCAGAGTCGCGGTGTCTCGTGGTTCGCTCCCGTGATGTCATGGCTCCGGGATCTGGGCGTTTACGTTGATAACGAAATCCAAGCATCAGCGGTGGCAGCATGTTTCGGTGTAGCCGTGACAACCACAGGCAAGGCAGGCACTGGCTTGATGCCTTCGACTGACAGCGAATCGACAGACGATAACGGCAACCAGTTTGAATACCTTGAGCCTGCAATGGTGGTCAGGCTTCAACCTGGCGAGTCGGTCGAATCAATCAATCCCGGCAGGCCGAACTCAGCCAGTGAGCCGTGGATTAATCTAATGCTACGCGGTATTGCGGTCGGCACTGGCCTATCGTATGAAATCGTTGCACGCGACTACAGTAAGACGAACTACAGCAGCAGCCGTACAAGCCAGCTCGAAGACCGCAGACGTTTTCGACGATGGCAAAAATACATCGTCGGGCACATGTGTCAGCCGATCTGGGATCGGTTCAACGATCAAGCGGCGACGGCAGGCGTTGATCAATTCCCGTCAATGACTGAGATTTTGGACGAGCGGAAAAGAGCAACCGCAGTTGAGTGGCAGACTCCCGCCTGGGAGTGGGTTGATCCGCAGAGTGAGCAGGCTTCTGCCGATGCGGCACTGGCTGGATTCCAGACGACGCTGCAAGCGGTCGTTGGACAAAACGGAAGCAGTTGGCGAAATGTTTTGTATCAGCGAGCAAAAGAACTTCGGTTAATGAAGACGCTCGGATTGGTCACGTCAGACATGGCCAGCGTAGAAAACAAACAGGCCGAAGCTCAACAGATGGCAGCGACAGGTGCGGCGGCTGGAGTCACGGCAGCCGGTGGAGATACCACAACGCAGCAACCGTCAAGCGAAATGGCAGACATGAGCCGCCTTCAATTTGGTAGAAACCGAAAAGCCATCGAGGACATTCTCGCGGAACTAATCGCGGGCACGGCCAGCGAAACAAAGACGCGGGTGTTTTTGCAATCGTTGGGGCTGACTGAAGCAACGGCAAGTGCACTGATTCTTGATGCGTCAGATGGCACTGTTGATACAGATTTGAGCGGCAATCCAGAGACGGAGGCGACAGCTAATGCCACGTAAAAAAGGAACACTGCCACCAATTAAACAAGCGGCGATAGTGATTCGCGCAATCGTCAGTCAGTCTGGCGTTTCCGATGTGGTCGTGGCTACAGAAGCAGTCGTGCGAAGATACGACGATGAACGCGGCTATGTGATCAACGAAGTGCTATTGATGGACGGCGTTGTCCTACGGACTAATCAGCAACAAATGCCGATTGTAGATAGCCATGACGACAGCACAGTCCGAAACATACTTGGAAGCATCCGCAGCCTGAAAGTCATCAATGGTGAACTGCACGGCGAGCCAGTGTTTGCGAGTGATCCAGATGCACAGCTCGTCAGGCAAAGAATGGACGAAGGACACATTACAGACTTTTCAATCACAGCACTTCCAATCGAATCGAAATTCATTCCACACGGTCAATCATTTACAACCAATCGCGGTGCGGTGATCGACGGGCCAGCCGTTATCCATCTGCGATGGCAGCCACACAATGCGTCAATCTGTGCCACGGGCGCAGATGAACTCTCGACAGTCCGCAGGTCTTATACGGACCTCGAAAGAAAGGTGACAAGGCAAATGGACGAAGCACTACTCGGCAGTCTCAAAGCAATGGGACTTCCAGACGGCATGGTAGATCCAAACCAGATTCTGGCGTGGGTTTGCGGAAAGATGGGCAACGCGGCTCCGGCAGTAGCGGACACCCCGCAGCCGATTGAGAACATGGAGGAACCTGTTGTTCCTCCGGTCGAAGAAAAACCAGACGAAGAAAAGGAAATTGAGAACATGGCTACCGAAACTGACAAGTCAAAGGAAGATGTCACGGCAGCCGTGGCACGAGCACTTCAGATCGACGGCAAACGTCGCAAGGAAATCAACGCTCTTTGCACCGCACATAAGATTGAACGATCTTTCGCCGATCAGTTGTGTGACGACGGCACGAGCCTTAACGACGCACGGGAAAAGATCCTGGCCCGCATGGCAGGCAAGCCAGCCGGTCAGAGTACAGATCGAGTCACCGTCACAGCGGCAGCGGATGACAAAGAATTCGCAGCGGCTCGCGATGGGCTGATCATGCGAACAATGCGAGCAGGCGGCAGATCGCAGACGATTGCAAACCCTGCTCCGGGCCACGAAGACTTTTTGAACATGAAGTTGAATCGCGTGGCTGAAATGTACGCGGCAAAGATGGGCTGCGACGTTCGACGCATGGCATCGAAGGATGTGGCACTCGTTGCAATGGGGCATCCTGGAGCGATGAATCGTTTTCGTATTCAACGCGATGTGTCTCATACGACAGGGTCGTTTTCTAATCTGCTTTTGGACGCGGCAAACAAGACGCTTTTGGCGGGTTATGAGGAAGCCCCGTTCACGTGGTCAACTTGGGCACGCGACGCTGGCACGACTTCCGACTTCAAGAACTTGAATCGAATTCGGTTCAGTGAAATGGGCACGCCGGAAATGGTGCCTGAAGGCAAAGAGTACAAGTCAGCTATGATGTCGGACGCAAAAGAAGTGTATGCCGTCAATAAGTACGGCAGCATCTTCTCCATCAGTTGGGAGACCGTCGTGAATGACGATCTCGATGCGATCAGTCGCATTCCAGCGATGCAGGGTGCGGCATGTCGCCGATTGCAGAACCAAGCAATCTACGGCGTGCTGACAGCTAACGCAGCGATGGCTGACACTGGTGCGTTGTTTAACGCGACAGCACAGACGACTGCCGGTGGTCATGCGAATCTGGCAACAGGCTCGGCAGCCCCAACGGTCGCAACTCTCAACGCAGCCTTCTTAAGCATGATGACTAAGAAGGGACTAAACTCGTCAGTGATCCTGAATATCCAGCCGTCGTTTTTGATTGTGCCTGCGGCTTTGGCAGCGACGGCATTGCAGCTTGTTGGATCACTGGCAGATCCTGCTGCCGGTGGATCGACCGCTGGCAACAGCAATACGAAAAACATCTACGGGCCGAACGCTGATCGCCCGTTGAAAGTTATCGTTGAGCCAGTGTTGGATGCGAACTCTGCAACCGCGTTTTACTTCGCGGCAAGCAACACGCAGGTTGACACGGTCGAAATTACGTTCCTTGAAGGTGAGCAATCGCCAGTGTTGGAAAGTGAATGGGACTTCGACAGCGACGTTTATAAAAACAAAGTACGGCAGACATTTGGCGTGGCTGCAATCGACTTCCGTGGATTGTACAAACACGCAGGCGTCTGATCAGTTGAATGATACCTGACGGGCCGTGTGGCTCGTCAGGTTTTTGTGAGCATCCCCAACGGTAGCGGAATGCGACGATCCGTTTTGAAAGGTAATTGCAATGGCAGGTATTCAGGATTTTCAAGAGTACGTTGACGATTTCTTTGGCACGTCAGCGACGTTCCCAACGTCGGCAGATCCGGCGACACCGTGGCTTGCTGTAGATACTTCATCCGCTGGTGCTCCGACCTACGTTCGTAACGCCAGCAATGCGGTGCTGACCTTGGCTTCGACGAGCGAAGTTGAAAACGTTTGTTTGGCACACGGTGACGCGCTGAGTTTCGACATCGATGACATTCAACGCATCGAGTTCCGCGCAAAAGTCAGTGGCTGCACTTCAGGCACGACAATCAGCTTCGGGCTGGCATCTGCCCGCAACGATGACACGGCGGCGATGACTGCCTTGGCATTGTTCAAAATGACCGGAGCAACAAGCACAACCGACGTGACTGTCGAGACTGACGACAACGTCACTGACACGGCTCCCGTGTCTTCTGGTGTTACACTCGCGACAGTGTTCAAGCGGTTTGTGATTGACTTTACGGGCGGCAAGAGCAACGTCAAGTTTTATATTGACGGCGTTCGTGTTGCGGCGTCTACGACTTTCACAATGGCTGGCTACACGGCAGGACTTCAGCCGTTTATTCAGATTCAGAAAGCGGCTAACACCAACGTGGACGCAATCACTGTGGACTATGTCAAGATTGTGGCCAAAAGAGCATGACACTTGCGGCTAGAATAGTAACCGATTCAACGGCGGTGTTTCTTCAATCGGGACACTTCGCGGAGTCGGTTATTTATTATCCGCACAGGTTTGGAACGGCTGCGACACCACGGACAATAAGTGCCGTGGTGACTCGCAACCAAGTGGCAACATTCAATCCAGACGAGCAGATCGTGCCAGAGTTCGAGGTGCGTGTCGCGAACAATTCCACGACAGGAATTAGCAGCGAAGAAATCAACACGGGCGGCGACATGATCAAGCTGGCCGTGCGGATCGGCGAGACACCAACGAAGCGGTCGGTTCAATTGCTCGTGGAACACGATGACGGGATGCTGGTGCTGACATGTCGGTAATGAGCACAACTCTAAAGCCAGTGATATCACTGATTTCGGATGAGATATTCGCAAGACTTCAAACCTTAGTGTCCGGAAGTGTTGGGGCGTATGCGTTCGCAAAAGTCGTCAGGCCAACAAAGGTGGCGACTTACACGCCACAAAACGGATTGATTGTGTTGACACGCGGCGAGATCGTGCGAGTGACTGATTTAGATTGCGTGGGTAATCCTCCTGCAATCGCGTACATGCAGACGTTTCTGATTCGGGTGCATATTGCACCAAGCGAAAAGGACACGACGCCATTAGAGTTATTCGAGGACGTTGCCGAAGCGGAGATTCACCGGGCGATCAGGACGAGTGACACATGGTATCAATTCAATGACAACGCTATCAATGCGGACTTCGGGGCACAACAGACAGCTACTTCTGATGGCGGGTATGACGGGATTGCGATTCCATTGATGGTGACGTATCGCGTGGCCGAAGGTGATCCATACACAGTGAGGGCGTGATGATCAATATATCAATAAACGTCAAACAGCTAACGAGGCTGAGGGAAGCGGTCAACGGGGCACGAAAAGTGATGGAGGTTGAGATCGCAGCCGCGATCAACGCGACGGCAAAAAAAACACGACTGGAGATTGGAAAGACTGTCCGCGAGACGATCGCAATAAAAAAGAAAGAGTCAGAGCAGCCATTAAAGATTTCCACGAAGGCGTCAAAGGGTTCACTAAGTTCAACCGTGCGACTTCAGAAAACGCCGCGACTTCCGCTGAAATCGTTCTCGGCAAGGCAGGATAAAAAAGGCGTATCGTACAAGATTAGTAAGCAAGGCGGACGCAAGAGACTCAACGGCGCATTCGAGTGGGTGGCTATCGGACATTTTTTCATCAGAGCAGGGACGGCACGTTTGCCGATCCATAAACTGGACGGCGTTTCCGCATGGGGTGCGTTCATCAAAAACGACTTCACTCCGGAACAAATGAAGGCAACAGAAAAAGAACTCGCCAAGCAAATAGAACGTCGAATCAACCTGAATGTCTTGCGAGCCAACGGACTCGTTCCCAAATAGAAAGCAAATCACAATGCCATTACTTCGACGCCGTTCCGTATTTGCCGCCAAAGTCGAAACGACCGTAGGCACAGCGGAAACAATCACATCAGCCGAAGGTGCATACAACGCCAGAGACGTGATGATTCAGCCTTCAATTGCAGTCACTCGTCGCGAGGGGCAAGGCGGGTTTAATTACTTGGCAGGCATTCCTGAAGGCATGATGGGCACTTGCACCATTGTGCATGATCTCGCCTATGACGGCACAACGATTCCAACATGGGCTAGCGTGTTACTTCCGGCGTGCGGATGGGTCGATACTGCCGACACGTTTTCTCCCGTGTCGTCCGGGCCAGGATCAGGCGGCGTGAAGACAATCACATTGGCTCACTACA
>CALGTP010000244.1 GCA_937902105.1 uncultured Actinomycetes bacterium | reverse complement strand
TCGGCTGGGTTGGCCTTAGTATCGACCCACTCAATCCATACGCGACTATTCAGCTCTCTAAAAATTGCGTGCGCCACGTGCACCAAGTTGGCTACATCAGGTGACGTGCTGTCACCCCTGATGATTGCACTGGCTGCCGCTTCATTATCTATGAACCAAATGACATCTCTATTACGAAATGCCTCTGGCAAGTTGAATGGTACCAATACCGAGCAACACGCTTCTGCAGGGAAAATATCAGTCATCCTTTCCTGCCATCGCTCCACGGTGGCTGGGTCCAGGGTCACTGTTTGCCCCACAGGCAAAGGCCATTCCGGATTAAACACAACCCACCCACAAATGGGGGGCTTGTTCACCTCGAAGCTAGCATCAGAGTAAATCACCACTGGCGGCCTGACTCGGCCACAAACTTGGACCTGCCTGACGGGGGCATTCTCTGTCATATCTGCCAAGCGTCTAAGTTCCTTCATGTCGCTATCATCCACTATGTCGCTCCTCATCTCCTGGTACTGGCGCCGCTTCAGAAACTGTAGGTGTAGTCGTCCGCATTTTCCATGCAACAGCGACCCAGACCAGCCTGCCAAGCCCCTCAGCTTTCCAGCCTGTGCACTTGTCAGGGTGCCAGTAACACCAGCCTTCTCCACACTCTCCCTGATGCTACGCATAGCATAGAACTTTGGGGAGCTGTAAACATAGCCAGTTACATGCGCCTGCCCAACGTCAACTGATGCACCAAGGTACACCCTTTGTCCATTAGGTAGCTGCCTCTTTGCCAACGCCGGTAGCGACCCAACCAACTCCAGCACATGCTCCTGCGTTTGCTGCGCATGCTGGGCTGTCGCCTCCAGGTCTGTGACCGACAGGTCGTCGAAGTATGCTGCCGACGCCACCGCACATGTGCGGCGTGTGACTGCCACTGCCAGCGCAGGCTTCCTGTTGAAGTTGACCACAGCTGATTCAAAACCGAAGAGCAAGCCGTAGAACTCAAAGAACACCCACCTCATGCCCACGACGTCCCACACCGCTACCGAGCACAGGCCTACATGGTCTGGGTGGACAGGGCACATTCGGTATGCGTCGGGCAGGTCATCGATAGCCAGTGCAAAGATAACCCACTCCGGCAGCACCTTCAGTACTTCGTGCATTGGCCAGTGCACAGCCTCGGGGCAGTGTACCTCCAGGATACACAAGATGATCACCTTGATGAACGCGGGGACTATGTCAATCCCAATTGTGTAGATGGTCTCTAGCATCCACGTCACCTTGTTGGTGCCTGCTCGTTTCCCGTCATCGATAGGCCTTTCCTTCCCGCATGGTTGCTTGATAAGGAACCGAGGCACTGGCCGCCAATTACCGGGTCCGTGGCGCTGATCCATTTCCTGCTTGGAAAAAGGACCCCGACAGAAACCCTTGTCTCTCTCCTTCAGGGTCAGCTGCATGATGCGCTCCGCGTGCTTGTGCGGTCTCTGTGTCGCCACGAATTCGTCCACTGCTTCCACCGCTGACTTTCCTATGAAATCTTCCGGCGCCTCCTTGTGACTCGGAACAACCTCCCTGAAGACTCCTGACGGTTGGAAATCCCCCATGACCCGGAATCCTCGCACGTACTCTACTGGCTGACCACGATCGGGCCACCTCAACAGAGCCGTCATGACTGCCATGGCCAATGGGTTACAATCCCCTGCCACTGCCTTAACAGTGTGGACTGCGTGCTTCCTGGCATAAGCCAGAATGCCGTCAAAGCAATGTA
>CALGTP010000243.1 GCA_937902105.1 uncultured Actinomycetes bacterium | reverse complement strand
GACTGGCGGTGCTGGGTCTATTGGCCGCAGCATGCAGCAGCGACGGCGAGAGTTCAGTCACTGAAGCACCAGTCGCCACTGATGCACCAACCGTCACTGACGCACCAGTGGTGACTGAACCAAATGCCGATGGCGATTTGGTTCAATGGGCCCTTGATTACACCGAGGGCACTGCCGGCATGGCCAGTGGTGACTCAATCAAGATCGGATACGTCAACCAAGAGGATTACTTCCCAGAAAACACGATCGGTGTCAACGCCGCAGTTGAGTTCATTAACAATGAACTGGGAGGTGCCGCTGGCCATCCCCTGGAAATCGTGCCTTGCAACATAGTGATCGCAGAAGATGGCGCTAAGTGCGGCACCGAGTTTGCTAACAATGCCGATATCACTGCTGTCCTCACCGGAACAATTTTGGTCGGCAATAAGGAACTTTACGATGCCTTGAACACCAACAAGCCAGTGATCGTCGGGAACGGTGTCACGGCTGACGACTTCACAACCGCTGCGGGCCAAGCCTTCACTGCTGGTTCACCTGGAGTAGTTGCGGGAATGGCAGGATTTGTTGTGAGCCAACTCGGCGATGTCAAGAACGTTGCCATCATTGCTGCTAACAACGCTGCTGGAGTTGCTGGTGCCGACCTTTTGTTCAAGCCAGCTATTGAAAAAGCAGGAATTGCTTATACTTTCGTCGGCGTTGATGACACAGCCACCGCCGCTGACGTGGCATCCGCAATGACCGCCGTAGGCGCTCAGTCTGCCGATGTAGTCGTACTCATCGTGACGCTTCAGCAGTGCATCAATGTCTACGATGCCAGCAAAGCGCTAGGTATCGACCCAGTTGTCGTTGCCACTGGACTGTGCTTTGGCACGCCGATGACAGACCATCTAGCAGAAGCCGGTGATGGTGGCACCGTTCCGAATAACTGGTATTTCGGTGGTTACGGGTACAGCTATTTCCAGCCGGACTACGAAAGTGGTATGCAGACCTACCTTGACAAAGTGCAGCAGTATGGTGTGCCAGCTCCTGGAGCAGCGAATCTTGAATACACCGGTTTTGCTGGACCTTCATTTGCGAATGTCATGACTCTCACCAAGTTCATCAATCAACTCGGTGCAGATGCTTTGGATTACACCAGCATTGATGGCAAGATTCGCGGTTTCAAGGGCCCAATGATGATTGTGGCTGGTCCTTTGGATTGTGGCAAGCAGATTTTCCTTGGCTTACCGATTTTCATCTCGGTCTGCGGTTCGCAAATGGGAATCCAGCAATACAAAGATGGTGAGTGGCTGAGCATCGCCGACGCCCTCAACGGCAAGCCCATTGACGCCTCCAAAGTCTGATTTCTAGGCGAGTCAAAACTTTGTGAATATTAAAAAATGGTTGTCGGAGCGTCTCAAGTCGGGGCGCTCCGACAAACCACCTTCCGAGACTGTTAATCCCGTTCCGCAACTGACGCGAAACCTTCGAGCAGCGTTCTTGATTGTTTCGGCAGCAGTTGTTCTTTGGGCGATCATTGATCCTGAGACTCGAACAAACTTTGTATCTGGGTCGGGTATCGCTCAGGGAGCTTTGATAGCAGCGATCGCTCTTGGAGTAGTTCTCACTTACCGTGGATCAGGGATTGTCAATTTCGCAAATAGTGCGGTTGCGATGTACATCGCCTATTTCTATGCCGTTCTTCGTAGGGACGGAGACTTGTTTCTTCCCCCGTTACCTAATCCACTGGCCCCGATTGAAGGCGTTCTCCACATTTTCCAAGATAAGGGGGCATGGACCGATCTTCCAGATTGGCCAACGCGAATCAGCCTCGGAAACGAAATGAATTTCTGGCCAGCGTTGTTGATATCTCTTGTCTTCGCGATGTTATTTGGGCTGTTGTTGCATCTCCTGATTTTTCAGCCATTGCGACATAGCCCTCCGTTAGCAAAAGTTGTGGCCTCCATTGGACTGTTTATTCTCCTTCCTGCGGTCATTATTCGAAGGTTCACTATTCAACCCTTTGCCGTTAGGTCAATGCCTTTCTATAAACAAGATGCTGTCCCCTTGAAACTTCCATTCGGAATTTCAATCGGTGCAGATGCTCTGACGATCGCGATTTTGGTTCTTGTTTTTACCTTCGCGCTCTGGTTTTTCTTCCAAAAGTCGCGATTCGGACTTTCCACCAGAGCTGCCAGCGAGAATGAAAAAGGCGCAGTTCTCTTAGGTTTCTCACCGGAGTTTTTAGGCGCAGCGAACTGGGTTTTGTCGACACTGATCACTGGACTGTTAGGTATTTTTGCGGCGACCATTCAAAGATCTGTTGATCCAGGCGTTCTTCCAG
>CALGTP010000242.1 GCA_937902105.1 uncultured Actinomycetes bacterium | reverse complement strand
CTACAATGTCTCATATAAGTTGCTAGGGTTTGGGGCCGATGTTAGTCGACTTTGCAGTTTGTCCCTCATCGTGCTGCTACTTGCAATGGATTTGAGCTCTATTCCTTAAGATTTTCCAGGGCTTGCGTTTCGAAAATCATGGACTGCGCCTAAGCTCGGGGCCTGGGCTGTAAGCAAAAGGAATCTTGCACCACACAAGCTGCTTCGAAGGGGAAGCCCAAATGCGCTCCTCTGCAGAAAAGAAGAGCTCCAAGAGTGGCGGACAAATCTGGATGCCAGCAAGGGTGCACACGACCTTTTTGGTCTGGACTAGTGCAAGAAGCTGTTCCCACTTACGGTGCCACTTGTAAATAAGCATGTGAGTTTCGTTCTCTCTGGGCAAGATGCTACCAGCATCAGTAAGCATGCCATCTTCCAGTCTGAAGTAGACGGTTTTGATGTTCTTGTCATTGACCACAGCAAGGAGCTTCGTGACTTCCCCCAGGTCGGCGTACAGAATATCTGATGTCAACGTCACTTCGACAGTGTCAACGGTTGTTCGGTCCACCTTTGCCACACCCTCTAGGGCTTGCTTCATCCGGGCATCATCGGCCTTGGCTGCTGCCAGTTGACATGCGTACTCGTCAACCTGCCCCATGAAGCTTGTGCATGCAGACCCCCCATTCAGCACATCACCAGCAGCAAAAATGCTGGCAATCTTCGGCCCGAAGTAAAAGTTGAAAATGCCTGTCAAGCGCTGCGCGGACTCGCCAGCCCTTGTCAGCTGCAACTCTGCCGAGTCGATCTCTTCTCCCTCCTTCAATGTTGGCATGAAAACTCCAGCGGCCATACCAACGTTGCGGAAAGCCATCCAATAGTGTGGCAAGAAACCAACCACATTCCTGTCCAAACTGGTGGTCGTGCCACAGTTGACGTTGCTGAAGTCCAACACCGATCTGCCACCAATCTGTTCTCCCGTGAAGAATTGCCAATGCCTCTTTGCTGTCGGCAACAAGCTATCCCCAGCCTGCGCGCTCAGTGTCACACTCTTCTGGCTGCACCTGATGAGATCGCAGGTCAAGGCCACGACTACATCCAGGGGCGACATGGCATCTGCACTAATGTCACACACAATAGGGTAAGGTGAGAGGCGGATGAGCTTACGAAATTCCTGCAAATGCCCCGGAGAATCACCAACTGGCATCGACTTCTCCGGAATGTTGACCGTCACCACCGCCGGAGACCCACTCTTCTCAGAGATAAACGTAGAAATATGCGTGCAAAGTGCATCCACATCGCCAGTGAAAGTGAACTTCGCTTCGTTCGCCATAGCTGATCCACTTAGGAGCTTCAAGAGCGAGAGTAGGCGGATGAGGTTTCTTTCTGAGCTAAAGGCTTCACGCAAAGTCCCTGGTGATTCACATGTTGAAATGAAAGTGATGACATAAGGGATGTAGTTGTTATACGTGGACAACAAGCCTCACGGTACATATTATTGCGTGTATACGGTATGACTACCAACACGAGTACAAATAAGGCTGCAGTCTAAATGTCAGAGTCTTAAAATGGCAAAGTGACTGACCTTGAAAAGTGGCAGCCTCTGGATCAAAAAGGATTGGACTAGAGGCTGAGGCGTGTTACAGAAATAGGACCATGGAGCTTATGTTCGCTGGATACCTTGCGCAAGTAAT
>CALGTP010000241.1 GCA_937902105.1 uncultured Actinomycetes bacterium | reverse complement strand
GACTTGTTCAACGTCACCGACCAAAGGTCCGTACCCTTCGCGGTTCGGGGGAATGCCTTGAGCGCTGGTTCCGCCATAGGTCGTGCCGTGATAGCCGCGCTGTCGCGAGATGATCAGAGTTCGTTCCGGGTGGCCCGCCTGAACGTGAGCCAGTCGAGCCAGTTTCATCGCCGTGTCAACGGATTCAGAACCTGAGGATGTAAAAAATATACGACTCTTGGGAATCGGTCCGATAGCGACCAGTTTCTCGGCAAGTTCTTCGGCAGGTTCATTCGTAAATGGATCAAAAGTTGAATACGCAGCCAAGGTCCCCGCTTGACGGGCTATCGCTTCAGCCATATCGCTACGACCGTGTCCGACGGCGCAATACCAAAGGCTGGCCATGGCGTCGATGTACTGATTTCCGTGGTTGTCGTAGACAACAGAACCCTGACCGCGAACCAAGGTGCGAAAATCCGTGCGGGTCGGCTTTGCGAAGGGATGCAGGAAGTCAGAAACCACAATCTAAAGGTAGTTCCTAGTGCGCCCAAGCGGGTCCATGGGGTTGCAAATCATATTTGGGAATCATTATCATTATGGCTATGACCCACACCCGTCACCCGGTCCTGCGCATTGTGCTCGCCTTGACCGTTTTCTTCGCCTTGGCCGCCTGTGGGAAAGCCGCCTCGCCTTCCCAAGATGCAGGTCTTCCACAGATTGTTGTCACCTATTCAATTTTGGGTTCACTCGTCAGCGATGTTGTTGGATCCTCTGCTCAAGTCACGGTTCTGATGCCCAACGGCGCCGATCCACATCAATGGCAACCTTCGGCCAAAGACATTGAGACTTTGAATAACGCTGATCTTGTGGTGACCAACGGACTTGGTCTTGAAGGCGGATTGGCAGATGTTATTGAGCAAGCGGTGAAAGAAAAAGTTTCAGTATTTGTGGCCACAGATCACATTAAGGTTCGACTAGTCGGTGAAGGCGAAGGTGCGGATGAAAGTGATGCGGACCAAAGTGTGGGAGCCGAGGACCCGCATCTGTGGATGGATCCGATGACGTTGATTGATGTCGTTGAAGCATTAGTGGAAACTCTTGCGTTAGCGAATATTGATGTCACCGAACAGGGAGCCAAGGTGACCGAAGATCTTGCCACCCTGGACTATGAGGTTGGAAAAATGGTGGGAGAAATCCCCGAAGATAAACGCAAATTAGTCACTGGGCATGAGTCACTTGGGTACTTCACGGCGCGCTACGGGTTTTCGCTGACTGGAGCGGTGATTCCGGGACTTTCAAGTGAATCTGAATCGGCCGCTGGTGATCTTTCGGCATTGAAGAAAAAGATCGTTGAGCAACAGGTCAAAGTGATATTCACCGAACTTGGAACCGATCGAGATGTCGTTGATGCTTTGGCAACAGATGCCGGAGTCACAGTTGTTGAACTCAGCACGAACTTATTGCCAGCAGATGGTACATATCGTTCCTTCCTGATCGCTCTAGCCTCCACAATCGTCAATGCTCTGAAGTCCTAAGATGACAATGTGTCGCAGATGATTGATCCGTTTCTCAATAACGGATTTATGCAACGGGCACTATTAGCGGGAATCCTGGTGTCGCTGACATGCGCCGTCGTTGGAACCTATGTTGTTTTGCGTGGCATGGCCTTCATCGGCGATGCCTTGGCCCATGGGGTTCTCCCTGGAGTGGCGATGGCCACAATTCTCGGCTTACCCACAATGCTTGGTGCTGCTGTCGGTGCTGTGGTGATGATTGGTGGTGTGGGTTTGATCACGGCTCGTTCAAAACTCTCTAATGACACGGCGATCGGACTGTTATTTATTGGTTTATTGGCTCTTGGCGTTGTTCTAGTCTCAAGTTCTGATTCATTGACTGGTGATTTAGAAGCCATTCTCTTTGGACAATTTCTTGGCGTTGACACGACAGATCTCTTGGTGCAGACAATCGCCTTAATCGCCGTCTGCGCAATCTCGCTGTACTCTGCGCGTCCATTTTTACTTCTCTGCTTTGACATCGACTTGGTCAGCACGATGGGGTACAAAGCGCAGTGGTATCACCGCTTGATGTTGCTGATGATTGCTGCCACCGTCGTCGTCTCATTTCAAACAGTCGGTTCGCTCTTAGTTTTCGGAATGTTGTTGGCGCCAGCGGGAGTGGGAGCTCTTTTGGCTAGGCGCATCGGCTCAATGATGTTGTGGGCTGCTGGTACTGGCGTGTTGTCAACGTATTTCGGCTTGTTGGCCTCATATCATTTCTCGTGGGCGGCTGGCGCGAGCGTCGTGCTGACTGCAGTAGCGATCTTTTTCCTCACTTTGGTTTTCGTATCCATTCGTAAAAGTCTCACATCGGCGAACGCATGAATAGCACTGCTGTTGTCGCTCGTCGATTAGCAGTGGGCTATGGCGGTCGGGCCGTGCTCACCGGCATTGATGCCTATTTGAAGGCCGGTGGATCAACTGCGCTCGTTGGCTCAAATGGATCTGGCAAATCCACTCTCTTGAAGACTCTTGCAGGCTTGCTTCCGCCAGTGAGTGGTGCGCTGGAAATAATGGGTGGAGCAGTGACAGAGATGTCGCACAAAGTTGCCTATCTCAGTCAGTTTCATCCAAATGGTTTCGTCTTACCCTTATGTGCCGTTGATGTCGTGCGCATGGCGCGTTACGACCAACGCGGACGTTGGGCGAGGCGTTCACAAACAGATGACGCGATTGTCGCCGAGTCCATGGAGATGATGAAAATTTCGAACTTGGGTGATATTCCCCTGCGCGACTTGTCGGGCGGTCAGCAACAACGCGTCTATCTCGCTCAGGTTTTAGCCCGCCGCGCTGGATTGTTGTTGCTTGATGAACCAACAGCAGGCCTTGATGCGCCCGGACGGGCTGCCTACATGGAAGCCATGGTCTTTGAAAGAGAACGCGGTGCGGCCATAGTGACGGCTACTCACGATGTGGCCGAGGCATCAACGTGTGATCGCGTTTTGCTTGTTGCGGGACGCATTGTTGCTGATGGACCACCAGCGATAGTGATGACTCCAGAAAACCTTTTGGAAACCTTCGGCATTGGACTCACCAAAGTCGGCGATCACTTAGTTGTCACCGAACACCATCACGACCACTGACTTGCTAGTGCTCGTCCCAGTGATCATTGTGAGAAGCGTGTAGATGCCCATCGTGTAGATAGTCGATGTGGTCTCCATGTGTCACGGCTACATGTCCACAATCAGGGCCATGTTGATGTTCGTGCTCTTCGTGAGCAACACATCCTGCAAGGTCGCACTCATCCCAATGATCTTCATGTTGATGATGCAAGTGACCGTCATGCACATAATCCAAGTGATCATCATGAACAACTGCGGCATGTCCGCAATCGGGTCCATGAACATGAGGGTGTTCGTGCTTCACGGAACAATTATGTCATACACGGGATTAATCCTGCGGGAACGTATCGCGTAATTCTCGTTTGAGAATCTTTCCCGAGGCATTTCGTGGCAGTGGCTCGTTCACGAAGACAACTCGACTGGGAACTTTGAAGGATGCCAACATTGTCGCCACATGAGAGCGCAGAGTGTCCACATCAAGTTCATGATCAGGTTTAAGCATCACCGCACAGGCCAGTTCTTCGCCGAGTCGCTCGTGGGGAAGACCAAAGACCGCACATTCGTGGACGGCTGGCAATTCATAAATTGCTGCCTCAACTTCAGCGCAGAAGATATTCTCTCCAGCTCGAATCACCATATCCTTGGCGCGATCGAGGACAAACACGAAACCTTCTTCGTCAATCTTGCCGAGATCTCCAGAGCGCAACCATCCGTTGACGATTGTCTCGGCGGTTGCTTCGGGTCGATTCCAATAGCCACGAATGAGATGGGGTCCTTTAAACCAAATCTCACCAATTTCATTGGCTGGCAACGTGTGGCCGTCGGCATCCCGCGTTTCAATCTGCAAAATCGGAGTGCCGCGCCCAGTTGAAGTGGGATGCAACAAATAATCAGGACCCGTGTTTTGCGGTCCATAAGCATTCGTTTCGGTCATCCCATAACCGATACCCGGCTGTCCTTTTTTGAAATTACTGGAGACTCGTTTGACGAGTTCAGGTGGAGCGGGGGCGCCACCTCCGCCGACACTTGCCAAACTTGACACGTCGTACTGGGAGAAATTGGGGCACTCCAACAAATCCCACGACTGAGTGGGGACGCCAACAAAGTTGGTAATTTGTTCACGTTGAATCAGTTGCAAGGCGCGTTCCGGTTCCCACTTGTACATGATGACGAGTTTTAGTCCAGCAACGAAACAACTCATCATCACTGGAATGCATCCTGTGACATGAAAGAGCGGGACGACCAAGATGAATGATGGGGCGATCCCCGTTGACTCACTCGGGTCTTTTGGATAGCGCACGTTTTGAATTGTTGTGCGGCAAGAAAAGCCGAGTAAGGCTTGAATGATTGATCGATGCGTGCTGACTGCACCTTTGGGGCGACCAGTTGTGCCGCTGGTATAAAGAATCGTGGCGTCGTCATCTGGAGCAATATCTACGGCAGGCATTGCTTCGCCAAGCATGATCGCATCTTCCCAACGGTCAAAGCCTTGGAGCGGAGGCTTAGTTGAGCGACAGATAACCCCGTGAATGCCAAGGCGGGCTACGGACTTAACCGATCGTTCGGCGCGCTCTTCATCGCAGAGTAAGACCTTAGCCCCACTGTCCTCGAGAGCGAAGTCATTCTCATCTTGAGTCCACCACGCATTAAAGGAAACAGACACCGCGCCAATCGACAGGATGGCTGCAAAGGAAATCACCCATTCGGGATAGTTGCGCATGGCGATCGCTACTCGGTCGCCTTTTTTAACGCCGTATGTGTTGACCAGCATTGCTGCCACCGCGTCAACATGTTTCATCGTTTCTTCAAATGTCCAGCGTTCATCCTCATAGACAACAAAAACTGATTCTCCACGTGTGCGCGATAGGTCAAAAACTTCGCGCAAGTTATTAGGGGAGTTCTTGAATGCTGTGACTTCAAAGCCGGCAATTGAAATGAGATGTGTTTCAAATGGCGCACCAGGCGCTGTCAATGTTGCAATGGCCTCTTGGTGACTGACTGGCATATATTTCCCCCCGCAAGAACTGTCTCTCTCACGGTAGTGGAGGCTTAGTCCTGAGCCATTATTTCATCTGGGAAACGGCCAGCATTGATAAGAGCCACCATTTTTTTCATGGGTTCGCTGGTGTGTCGGAAAAAGGATTGGAACCCATCGCAGAGGTGATTCAAACCAGGTTCGCCGTCGGGAGTGATAGCGAAGCGGTCCTTGGGACAACCGCCGTTGCAGGCAAATCTGACATCACATGTTTGACACATGCTTGGCAGGGTGGTTTGTTTATTGCGGCCAAAAGTGACTTGCTGAGGTGCAGTGACAAGCTCAATCAACGGGGTGTTGTGAATGTTGCCGAGTTTGTGATCAGGCTCAACGAAATGGTCACATGAATAAAGATCGCCATTATGTTCAAGAACGAGCGCCGAGCCGCAGGTTGGTGCGTGGACACACAGGCTGTATTGCCCGATGTGCGCTCCGAGGGTGACATCAAACATCTGAATAAATATCTCCCCAACATCGCGCTTCACCCATTCATCGAATATTGCGTTCAGGAAGTTCCCGTATTGCTGACCAGTGATCGAGCGACTCGTGACCAGATTGCCATTTTGGGTGTACAGGATGCGTCGTCGCCCAGGTTTGTCGCTCCAACCTTTTTCGGCGATGGGCAGAGTCTCAGGATTTGCACGTTCAACAATTGGGATGAATTGAAGATGTTTCGCCTTCAAGACATCTCGAAAAAACGTGTACACCTCTAGTGGTCTGTCAACGTTTGCCGAGTTCAGTGAGCACAAAATATTTGTTTCAACTTGGTATCTATCCAGCAATTCCCAAGCCTTGAATACATCGTCAAAACTTCCACGCCCATCCTTCCAGACCCGGAACTCATCATGCATCTGCTGGGGTCCGTCAATACTTAGTCCAACTAAGACATTGTTCTGCTTCAAGAAAATCGCCCACTCATCGGTGAGCAGCGTTCCATTAGTTTGCATGGTGTGTTCAATCGTCTGCGCGGGTCGGGCATATTGGGCAATCAGCGCGATTACTGAGCGATAAAAATCCAGACCCATCAATGTGGGTTCGCCACCTTGCCATGCAACTGAGACGGGTCCGTCGGGTTGAGAACTGAGAAGCTGTTGCAGATAAGTCTGCAAAGTCTCTTGTGACATGCGCATGCTCTCGCCTGGGTAAAGGGCGTCTTTCGAGAGAAAAAAGCAGTAGGTGCAATCAAGATTGCAAATGGCACCCGTTGGCTTAGCGAGTAAATGGAATGCCGCTTGAGTCGGTCGGGGATTACTCATCCCAAGAAGAGTGCCACAGAAGTGGATTGGAAGGTGAATCTGCGGGTGTACCTGGTTTGGCGTTACCCAACCACAAAGCAAGATCAAGATCGCGGGCAGGGTGGTTTGTCTCGCCGATGAGTGTGCCATCTGCGTAATAAATGATGGTGATCACCGAACGCATTGTGCTTGTCGTGTTTGCCGGCGCACTGTGCAATGTCCAACCGGTATGGAATGTTGCATCACCGATGACAAAGGGTCCGTGAGTTGACAGATTGAGTTGGCGTTCCTCGACGAGAGTGTCAAAGTATGACTGCGAGGCATCACCGATGACTTCTTCGCCGAGGTTTCCCTGATGTGATGTACCGTCGGCAAAAACCATGCCACCGATTTCATTTGGGACATCAACGAGGGGCATCCACATTGTGACCGTCTGGTTGGTCTGCAATGGCCAATACACCTGATCTTGATGCCACGGAGTGAAGCCACCGCCAGGCTCCTTATATAAAGACTGATCGTGATACAGACGAACCCCTTGGCATCCCATGAGTTGGGCGGCCACGCGAGCGAAACGGCGCGCATAAATGAAGGCTTGGGTGATCTCGTTGTGCTGGCAAATGGCAGCAGACTGAATGAAGGCCTTGCCGTAAGTGTCGCGTTCTTGTAACGGGCGCTTATCCCAACGGCGTTGCATAGTTGCCTCGTCAATGGCAGGTTTGTAGTGCGCGATTTCCTCGGCACTGGCCAAGCCACGAACAACACAGTGCCCCTTTTCAATAAAGGATTCGCGGAGGTGCGCTGTGATCTCAAATTTGTCATTGAGGTCATGCATTGTCGATCCCTCGTCCATCAGTGCGCCGAAATCTTAGGGAAGCGGGCATCGTCAATCAGCAGTTCGCCTGTTGATCCAATCGGACCATCAAAGCGTGTGGCATTGCTGCCGACATATTGGACGATGTAGGCCTTGCGAGTCTTTTCAGAAATATTCGGTCCAGTGAGATGGGGGGTCAAGCTGCTGAAAACGACAGCACCTCCAGCTGCTACTGGTGCAGATACGGCAGACACCGGTGGTTCTTCAAAGATTTGAAAACCGAGAGGCTCAACATATTCGTGTTTCAGCGTTCCATGGCGGTGCAACCCTGGAGCCACCCACGGGCATCCTGAGTCAACGGTGGCATCGGTCAGGGCAATCCAAACCGTGAGATAATTCTGTGGCTCAACGAATGTGTAGCCATTGTCTTGATGCCACGGGAACCGACGGGGCTTTTCGCTTTCCTTATAGACCACTTGATCGTGATACAGACGTGCATCGGGACCGACTAGGTCGTGAGCGATTTCTGAGATCGGTGAATCCAGCACGAATTGTCGAAGGATGGGGGATTGGAGGGCGACATGGGGAGCAAAAGAAATAGCGCCCCGCTCGGCGATGAACATTCGCTCATCGGGAAGTTTTTTCAAGAATTCGTCGGCGAGAATATAACTGGCATCGGTTTGTGCTGTCATGTCCGCCAATTGTTCGGCGTTCAGCAAGTTTTCCACGACAAAGAACCCGAGATCGTTATATTGCGACCACTGCTCAGAGGTGACGCGCCGAGGAGAGACCATGTGATGGACTTCTTGGTCCCAGTCAAAGTCCTGTGAGCGTGGGTGCATCTCAAGCATGCTCCATTGTGACATTTGCTCTCGGGCGAATGTGACTTGAAGGCACTTTTGGGGCAGACTTTGCCATGAGTTGAGGCCTTTGCTGCTGAACAAGGCAAAATGGCATAAGCCGAATGAAAGAAAAGTAGATGGATTTCAACTGGACGCCAGCACAGCAAAACCTCAGAGAACAAGCTCGGTCAGTTGCCGCCTCTGCCGTTGAGCGCTTTGGGCGGGCGAATGATTCATGGATCAACGGCTGGTCCAAAGAGTTCGCACTTGAACTTGGCGAATTGGGTTGGATTGGTTTGACGTGGCCCACTGAATTCGGTGGCGGCGGTCGCCCTCCGATTGAGCGCCTCATCATCGGAGAAGAACTCATCAAGGTCGGCGCACCGATTGGCTCGATGTGGTTTGCCGATCGACAAATGGGTCCCACCTTGATTACCTACGGTCGCCCCGATCAACAGGCCGAGTTTCTTCCAAGCATTCTCACTGGTGCCTCCACATGGTGCATCGGGATGTCAGAGCCCAATGCCGGTTCAGATTTGGCATCGTTGAAAACTCAGGCAGTCCTTGATGGCGAAGACTGGGTCATCAATGGGCAAAAGATTTGGACCAGTTTCGGTGCCGTGGCTGATTTTTGTTACCTCATCTGTCGCACATCCAATGATGGCCCGCCACATGCGGGGATCAGTGAAATCATCGTGCCGATGAATTCACCAGGTATTGAAGTACGTCCGATTACGGACATGAC